>JAZRYC010000045.1:0-17967 GCA_045600525.1 Bacteroidales bacterium | reverse complement strand
AAACGACGTGCGGCCATTTTAGACTCCATATCCGAGCAGGGAAAACTCACTTCGGAACTAGAGATTCTAATACAGCAGGCCGTTACTCTCAGCGAGTTGGAAGACCTCTACCTACCTTATCGACCTAAGCGCAAGACGCGTGCCAGTGTGGCCGTTGAACGCGGTTTGGAGCCTTTGGCCAAGATCATTTCCAAGCAGCAGCCTGTCGATCTTCATCGTCTGGCCGAAACGTTTGTCTGTCCAGACAAAGGGGTAAACAATGTAGAAGAAGCCCTTGCCGGCGCACGAGACATCATTGCCGAGCAAATCAGCGAGAATGTGTCCATCCGAGCACGCCTGCGAAATACCTTTCGGCAACACAGCCGCATTGTCACGAAAGTCATCAAAGACAAAGTCGATGAGGAGGAGAAATACCGCATGTACTACGATGCCAATGAGTTTTTGGCCAAGGCCCCATCCCATCGCATACTGGCTATGCTCCGCGGCGAAGAGGAGGGCATCCTTCGACTCTCCATCGCCCCCGATGAGGAAAAGACACTATCCATGCTCAAACGGGGGCTCATCCGTGGCGACAACAACTGTGCCCAGCAAGTATGGCTGGCCGCCACCGACAGTTACAAGCGTCTTCTCCAACCTCAGTTGGAAACAGAGATGCGAAAATACTATAAGGAGAAAGCCGACACCGAGGCCATCATGGTTTTCACACAGAACCTTCGTCAGTTGCTATTGGCCGCTCCCCTTGGGCAGATTACCACACTGGCACTAGACCCTGGTTTCCGCACCGGCTGCAAACTCGTCATTCTGGATCCGCAGGGCAAACTGCTCCACAATGAGACCATCTACCCACACCCCCCGGTCGCCCAATACAAATTGGCCTCCGACAAATTAAAGAGGCTGGTGCTCCAATACAAAGTAGATGCCATCGCCATTGGCAACGGCACGGCCGGACGCGAGACGGAAAACTTCATTCGGCACATTCCTTTTGAGCGCGATGTCAAGGCCTTCATGGTAAACGAAAGCGGTGCTTCCGTCTATTCCGCCTCTCCTGTGGCACGCGCCGAATTTCCAGACTACGATGTCACCGTGCGCGGCGCTGTGTCCATCGGCCGCCGACTGATGGACCCCCTTGCAGAGTTGGTAAAAATAGATCCCAAGTCTATCGGCGTTGGCCAATATCAACACGACGTCAACCAAAAGCGCCTGCAGGAAAGCCTCCAAGCCACTGTTGAAAGTTGCGTCAATCACGTTGGCGTGGAACTGAACACGGCTAGCAAAGAGCTCCTTTCATACGTATCCGGCGTTGGCCCCACATTAGCACAGAACATCATAGACTATCGAAATGAAAACGGTCCGTTTGCCTCTCGCGAAGCCTTGAAGAAAGTGCCTCGTTTCGGAGCCAAGGCCTTTGAACAGGCTGCGGGATTCCTTCGCATCCGCAATGCGGAAAACCCCCTTGACGGCAGTGCAGTCCATCCGGAAAGCTACCCGGTGGTAAAAGCCATGGCCCAGAAAATGAACTGTTCCGTTTCCGACCTCATCTTAAAAGAAGAAATACGAAAAAACATCCAACTCACGCAATTTCTATCATCCAAAGTAGGCATGCCCACACTCAAGGACATCATGCAGGAACTTGCCAAACCGGGCCGCGACCCTCGCAGCCACTTTGAAATGTTTGAGTTTGATAAAAACGTACACACCATACAAGACCTACAGCCCGGCATGGTGTTGCCCGGCATCGTCACCAACATCACGAACTTCGGATGCTTCGTGGACGTGGGCGTACATCAAGACGGGCTCATCCATATCAGCAACCTGGCCGACCATCGCGTGGAGACACCCAACGAAGTGGTACACCTCAACCAAAAAGTCATGGTAAGGGTCATCGGCGTGGAGGTGGAACGGAAACGTATCAGCTTATCACTAAAAACACAAGACACACCAAGTAGTAAATAACATCCTATGAAAAAATTTCTCCTGCTCATCATCGCATTCTGTATTTCTTTGTGTGGTTGCAACGCACAAAGTAAAAAATTCACCTCTTTGGACAATGAGGCCTTTGCCAAAGTCATTTCTAAAAAGAAAACGCAGGTATTGGACGTCCGAAGCCCTGCGGAATATACCCAAGGGCATCTTCCCAAAGCTATCAACCTAGATGTAAACTGCAAGGATTTTGACCGACAGATAGACAAACTCAACAAGAAAAAGCCCGTAGCCGTATATTGTCGTGGAGGGCGAAGGAGTAAGATAGCTGCTCGAAAATTAGCCGACAAAGGGTTCACCGTCTATGAATTGGACAAGGGAATTTCCCAATGGAAAGGCAAAATCACCCAATAAACCATCTTATCATGTCATTAAAAAAGAACTCCCTTTTCACTATTATACTATGCCTCCTCCTCGGTTGCAGCATACTAGCCTTTGCTGTCAACAAGAAGGACAAAAACAAGAAAGCCAACGGCATTTCCTGCGAAGCCACGGGCAACTTTTCCGAAGAGGTTCCCAATCTTGTAGAAATACCGAAAGTTAAAGACAACCGCCAAGAACAAATCATTCAGCATACTGGCTATACGGTCAGTTACAACCCAGACTGGTGCATTCCAAATTGGGTGGCATACGAGCTAACGCGTGCGGAAGCCAACGGCACTGGTGAACGAGGCAATCGTTTTGAGCCAGATCCCGACGTCAAAGGCGCCAGTCCCACCTACAAAGACTACTCCAGTTCTAAATATGATCGTGGGCACATGGCCCCTGCGGGCGACATGAAATGGGATCAGACAGCCATGCAGGAATGTTTCTACCTATCCAACATCTGCCCTCAAGACCACAATCTCAACAGTGGGGATTGGAACGAGCTGGAAATGAAAATACGCTATTGGGCCCGAAAATTCGGCAATGTCTATATAGCCTGCGGCCCCATCATGTCCAACAATCCTGAGACCATCGGATACAACAACGTTGCCGTGCCAGATGCCTTTTTCAAGGTATGCCTCTGCCAAATCAACGGCAGCTGGCAGGCCATCGGTTTTGTCTTCCAAAATAAGGCTGGTCATCAACGGTTGAGCTACTACAGCAAATCCGTAGACGAGGTGGAAAAAATCACCGGCATTGACTTCTTCCCCAATTTGGAAGATGATTTAGAGAATAAAGTTGAGTCTTCTGTTTCCATATCCGCATGGGGATTATAGCTAACAGACACCTATTGAAAAATAAAAGCGAGGGACGATGCATGGCACCGTCCCTCGCTTTTATATACGCACAGCCTACTTAGCAAAATGCTGATAGAATTGAATAATCGTCTCAATACCCTTATAGAAATGGTCAAGGCGATAGTTCTCATTCGGGGAATGGATGGCGTCTTCACCGAGGCCGAAGCCCATCAAAATGGATTTGATGCCCAATACTTTTTCAAAAGTAGAAATGATAGGAATACTGCCACCGCTGCGCATCGGAATAGGAAGTTTTCCATAGGTATCCATATAGGCTGCTTCAGCGGCCTTATATGCCGGATGATCTGTTGGGCAACCATAGGCTTGGCCACCATGTAACGGAGTAACTTTCACGTCCACATAATCAGGTGCATTCTGTTCAAAATAATCCTTTACCAGCAGTGCGATCTTTTCATGATCCTGGTTGGGGACAAGGCGGCAGGACAGTTTTGCGAATGCCTTGGAGGGCAACACCGTTTTAGATCCTTCAGCCGTATAGCCACCCCACATACCGCAAAGGTCAAAAGTCGGACGGATGCCGACATGTTCGATTTTGGTATAACCTTTTTCACCGCGAAGGGCCTTAACGCCAAGAGATTTTTTATATTCTTCTTCATTGTATGGAGCCATATTGAGCAGTTCGCGTTCGCGAGGAGAGCATTCCACCACATCATCGTAGAAATGAGGAATGGTGATATGGTTGTTTTCATCCATGCACTTGCTAATCATCTCGCAAAGAGTGTTCAATGGATTAGCCACGGAACCGCCGAAAATACCGGAATGCAAATCAGCATTAGGACCTGTTACTTCGATTTCCCAATAAGAAAGTCCTCGCAAACCAGAGGTGATTGAGGGCACATCCGTAGCTATCATACTAGTATCGGAAACGAGAATAACATCGGCTTTCACAAGGTCTTTATATTCCACAATCCACTTGGCCAAGCTGGGAGATCCGATTTCTTCTTCGCCTTCGAGCATAAACTTCACATTGCAAGGAAGCGTGCCTGTCTGCATCATTGTTTCAAAAGCTTTGGCATGCATAAACGACTGACCTTTGTCGTCATCAGAGCCACGTCCCCAGATCTTACCATCTTTGATAACCGGTTCAAAGGGTTCCGTATTCCAAAGTTCAACAGGATCCACGGGCATCACATCATAGTGGCCGTATACAAGAACCGTTTTAGCCTTAGGGTCAATAATCTTTTCACCATAAACGATAGGATTTCCTTCTGCGGGCATCACTTCGCACTTATCAGCACCTGCGGCGAGAATAAGTTCGCGCCAGCGTTCCGCACAGCGGATCATGTCAGGTTTGTGTTCACTTTGTGAGCTGATAGACGGAATGCGCAGCAGCGTAAACAATTCGTCTAAGAAGCGTTTTTGATTTTCTTCAATGTATTGTTTAGGATTCATATTGAAAAATTTGAGGTTAAACATTCAATAGTTGTAAAAGCGTGGCAAAGGTACAAAAAACATCTTCCCATACCTTCAAGGGCAATTAATATCACTCTTTTATTCCAAACTTAAACTTTGTCAGGCTGAAATACCTTTCACCGGGTTTGAGATAAGCATTTGGATTCACCCCAGCGATGGTTGGGAATATCATTGCCGAAATTTGAGCTAACCAGCCTATTCCTTCACGACCTTATTAATCGTCATCCGGCCGTTGTCATACGTTGTTTTCAGTATGTAGATACCCGATGGCAAATCCGAAATATCCAACATCAGCTGACTGCCGACCACTTTAGTCATTTGCATCAATCGGCCACAAAGATCATAAACGGCCACGTTGCCGTCTATTTCATCGTCCCATTCAACAGAGAGCACCCCCTGAGTCGGATTGGGAGATACTTTCATGGTTGTCGTTTCAACATTGGAAATTCCTAATGGTTCATCGCTATATACATATTCATAATCACAGATATACTGTAAAACGTGATTGTCGTCCAAAGTGTACCAATGTTCCAGCACACGTTGGTTAGGGTCATCAAATCCCTCTGGAAAAGCCAGTTCAGGAATATAATACGGCATGTGAACCGAATTAGCCGAAACGCTCAAGTCGTAGTCGTATAAATGCCTGTCCACATACTGTCCGTATTGGTCTTTCGTGCTATGGTCGATACAATTTCCCGATTCATCATATGTAAAATAATCCGTCGGGCCCAAATCCCAGCCATAGTTTCCGTAATAATACGTTGTTTTTGTAGATATCCTACCCTGGTCGTCGTAGGTATTGACGATCTTCAAAGAAGAGTCCAGATCTTCTATACCGTCAAGCGACAATTCCTCAACACACTGTCCTTCTGCATTATAAATATAGAAGCACTTTTCGCCTAAAAGGTCGTAATTGCCGAAATACATATCATGACGCACCAGACGACCGTTCTCATAAATATAGTCATACACACCACCCTGAGTAAAGTCAGCCGTTCCAAAGCTATTGTAATTCTTGCGTCTTATCATATTTCCGTCTTCGTCATAGGTAAATTCCAAATAATAGACATGTGTCCATCCCTGAGACAGAAGTTGATAACCATCCACCCGCGTTACGTGATTCAGGGCATCATAGGTAATGGAATCTATCAACATTTCATCATCTATAGAGTCCTTCACAGCTGTGATGGTGCCATGCCAGTCGTACGAGAAAGTCTTTGCTTCAAACGCATCCGAGGAGAGGCGCTGCACCAATCGGGTAGTTGCATAAATATTCGGATCAAATTTCGTCATTTCCAATGAAGACTGCACGCATTTATTTCCATAGTGGAAAACATTAGGGGTCATGCGTTGTGCCGAGAGTGAAATCCCCATAATCAGGCACAAAAGAATTAAAAGATAAGACTTCTTCATAAGTTTAAATTTAAAGGTAATTAAGTTCGGCAAACATACACAAAATTTATGTAAATTTGCACCCACTTTTGATCATCATGGCAAATGATAAACGTCAATACCAAGATTCACGACAAATACTCCATTGAGTTCAAAGTAGGATTCACGGGAATGGAGCCGAAGCGAGCCAATGACTTTTCGGTCAATGCCTGGATTTTCACGCCTTATAGTTTGGACATCAACAATGCCACATACGGCAAAGAGCAGTTTTATCGCGATGTCAAGTCAAACGTACGTCTCATCACCCCGAAGTTTACATTGGAGGAGCTATCCTCTCCCCAGTCCAAAGCCCTTCAGCAGGTACAGTGCGCCTGCCAGCGTTTTCAAGACAATGCTTCCGATGAGGCCAAATCCGAATGTGAATTTCTATTCCGTCTTTTCGCCGCCATATTCAAAAGTTCGTTGCGGGACGAGACCAAAGCGTTACTTCAATCTTCTAGCGACGAAACTTTGTATGCAAACGGTTCAGCTTTGTTAAATCATGTGCAAACCATTTTAGCGCAATTTCGAAAAAATTCCTGCGATGTGCGCGCATATGCCCATGCCGACGAATACATGAGCCACCTGGCCGATGTCAATTTCATGAAGGTCATACGAAATCTTGACAATAGATCAGAAGATCGGCTACGTTCCTTGCGAGCCCAATTTGCTGATGCCGCATTACAAGAGCGAGCCTACAAAGCAGCTCATGGGTACAGTCACATCGACCTCCAGGATGCGTCTGCCAGCAGCGAGTTAGTTTATCGGCACAGTTTACTGAAGAAGAACATTGAAAGTGTGCTTTACCTTCGCGTGGACACGGCGCCCGACAGCGATGCAGCCCAGCAGATATCCTTTGGTGCTGCCGCCGGCATTGCCATGATTCTGTCCACCCTCATAGCCCTTCCCTTCCAAAAATATTTAGGCAACTACCCCATATTGATTTTCATCATCCTGGTAATAGCCTATATTTTCAAAGACCGGCTCAAGGATTACGTTCGGGCTCGTTTCGCCCACCGAATGAAGTCCAAGTATTTCGACAACAAGACCATCATAAGTTTTAGAGATCGTCGCATTGGTTGGATTAAAGAAGGCATGGACTTCATCGGTGATTCGAAAACGCCGTTGGAAGTACTTTCCATCCGCAATCGTTCTGAATTGGAATCCGACAATTCAATGTTATGCGAACGAGCCATCCTATATCGAAAGCAGGTGCATATTGAGGGCAACCATCTACAAGACCACTATCAATATGACTTCACGGGCATAAACGACATTTTGCGACTGCACATCCAGCTGTTCACCCAGAAAATGGATGATCCCACCCTGCAAATCGACACCATACGGCAAGACGGGAGCCTCACCTCCATAGAGGCCCTGCGCACCTATCCCATACATATCGTACTGCAGTTCTCCCATGGCGGTCAGACCGAATACCGCGGATTTAGAATTACCGCCTCCCGCAAAGGCATAAACGACATCACACAGCTATAATTAAGTAAGTTATTAATCACTAAAAATACAAATTATGAATCTAGAAGGAAGAAGAGAAAGCACCAACGTCGACGACAGACGTGGTAAAAAAGCCGGTATCAGTCTCGGCATCGGTGGAACCATCGTAGTGGGTATCATCTGCCTGCTCATGGGTAAGAATCCGCAAACCGTATTGCAAAACATCAACAACAGTACCGCAGGTGGCACGGAAAGCACCTACACGCCGACCGCCGAAGAAGAGGAATTAGCAACCTTTTCTAAAAAAATCCTTGCCGGCACGGAAGATGTCTGGACCGCCGAATTCAAAAAATTAGGAAAGAAATACATTCCCCCGAAATTGGTCCTTTTCAACGGTAGCGTTCAATCCGGATGTGGTGGCGCAACATCCTCCACGGGTCCGTTCTATTGTTCTGCAGACCAAACCGTCTATATTGACCTGTCCTTTTTCAGCAGCATGAAGAAGCAATTCGGCACAGCCGGCGACTTTGCCTACGCATATGTCATCGCCCACGAAGTAGGTCATCACGTGCAATATCTACTGGGAACCCTTACCGATGCGCACAACCAGATGAGCCGCGTAAGCGAAACCGAGAGCAATAAGATCAGCGTACGCCTTGAGCTGCAGGCCGATTTCTACGCAGGCGTCTGGGCACATGTTGATAACGAAATGTTCAGTTCCTTAGAAGAGGGCGACATTGACGAAGGCCTCGCCATCGCCTCCCGCATCGGCGACGACTATCTGCAAAAACAGGCACAGGGATATGCCGTTCCCGAATCCTTCAACCACGGGACTTCCGCACAGCGTTCCAAATGGCTCAAGAAGGGCATCTCCACAGGCGACATCCGTCAGGGAGACACCTTCACACCTGCCTACAACGCCTTGTAAAAATCTTTAGAACATATGCTATTTTTTCACATGAAGCGTTTTATTTTCCTATCTAGCCTCCTGCTTGTCGTATCCTGCCACGCCCAATCCCTTCTCTGGGAAGTAAGTGGCAAGGGAATGCATTCACCCTCCTATCTTTATGGTACTATACACATCCAAGACAGTCGCGTATTTGCCTTCGACAGCACTGTTTGGGACGCCTTCAACAAATGTGAAGCCTTTGCCGGCGAATTACTCTTAGACGAAGTGAACCCCGCCGACGTACAAAGCAAAATGTATATGAAAGAAGGGTGTTATCTATCCACCCTTCTTTCTAAAGAAGACTATGCCATTCTAGACAGTCTATGCAAGGCTACATTGGGATACAGCGCCCTATTCGTCAACAACATCAAGCCTTTCTTCCTCAGTATGCTCCTTGAACAGTCTGGCATTCCTAAAGAAGAAAGCGAGGCTTTGGACCTATTCCTTCTCCAACAGGCTCGCAAAGAGCAAAAATCCTGTTATGGGCTAGAAGACTACCTTGATCAACTAAAGGCTCTTGACGCCCTATCACTGAAAGAACAAGTCAGCTTCTTTTCCAAACTTCTTCATGACACCGTGGAACAAATAGACAGCGAATTTGACACTTTACTGAAAGCATACAGAGCTTTTGATCTCGAAAAGCTGGAAACCTTAACCAAAGACACCTCACTTCCCGCCAAATTCAACAAAATACTTGTGGAAGACCGAAACGTTGTGATGTACAAGGGGTTTGTAAAAATCGCCAAAAAGGAACGAGTTTTCTGTGCGGTAGGTGCCGCCCACCTCGGCGGTGACAAAGGCCTCATCGCCCTATTGCAAAAAAAAGGATACACCATAAAGCCCATCCCGTTCCAGTGGACAAAATAACATATAATACAACCCCGCCCTACGGGCAACCTTTCTAAGAGAAGGGGAATGAGCGTCCTGGTAATTTCAGGTTTCAAGTTTCAGGTTTCAAGTTTCAGGAAAGCGCCTCCGTAATGTCTTAATATCTTAGTTTCTTAATGTCTTAATTTCATTTACCATTCCCCATTAACCTTTAACCACCAATGTCGGACGTATTTGGCAAACACTATCGACTCACCGACTGGGGCGACACCCACGAAGCTTTTTTAGAAGGCCTCATTGAGGGTTGTCCCCAAGGGCTGTATATTGACCCTGTCTTTGTTGCAGATGAGATGAAACGGCGCGCGCCTTCTGCCGAAGCACTTTCCACCCAACGTCAAGAAAGCGACCCCGTGGAATTTTTGACCGGCCTTGACGCAGGCCATCGGGCCACTGGCGATCCCATCCGCTTTCGCATTCCCAACCATGACGCCCACCCCAACGAAGAAAACAGGCACGTCATTCGACCGTCACATAGTTCCTACGTATATTTCAAAAAATACGGATACACCGACAACGAGCAGTGTGGTCGTTCATCGGCTCGGCAAACAGCATGCCGCGTGGTGGCTGGCGCCATCGCAAAACTCTTCCTCCAAGAACAGGGCATCCACATTTGGAGCGAACTACTATCCACCGGCCGTCCACAGCGCGAAGGCGACAGCGTGGGGGCACTCGTACGCGGACACATCCAAGGACTGCCTGCCGGACTTGGCGAGCCCGTCTACGACAAATTCTCCGCACGCCTGGCCTACGCCATGATGTCCATCAACGCCGCAAAGGGTTTCGACATCGGCCTTGGGTTCGAAGCCGCAAAAATGAGCGGAAGCCAATACAACGACTTACAAAATTCGGACTTTTCCTTCCAAACCAACCACGACGGCGGCATCCAGGCAGGCATCACCAACGGGCAGGAAGTTTATTTCTCCATTGCTTTCAAACCCATCCCATCCGTCCGCTACGACCAACCAAGCATTGATTTTAACGGAAATCCCGTCACTTTAAAGGGCTCCAGCCGCAACGACCTCTGCGTTGCGCCACGCGTACTTCCCGTGGTGGAAGCCATGGCTGCCATGGTCGTCATGGATTTTATTGTTAAATAATACTTTTTGATTTCGGCTTAGCAACGAAGCCTGACAAGGCAAGTAACACACAGGCCACACTGATTATCTGGCTCCTATAGGTAAACCACCAATGTATGTAGCTGTGATTTGACAAAATAAAATACCAGCAATAAGGAGTTACGCCCAACAATGCGAACAACAGCGCCTTCTTCCAGCCATTTTTATTATAAGAAACAATTATGGCAATTAGGACAACCAGTATGGCAATAATGATTATGGTATCATTAAGCATCCCGAAATTCTTACATACGGCGTCCCATCTGGTAAAATCTTCCACATTGAGTCTATATACAGACTGTCCCCATGCATCACGGAAAATATTCTCACCCAACACAATGGAGCTGATCAGCCACTTCGTCACCCATGTCAGGGCAAAACCTGAAAACCATAAGACAGCATGCTGGATAATGGAGACGACACCCCGTCTGATTTCGATCTGTTCATCGGGACACAATGAAAGCCACACCAAAAGAGGGAAACCAAGTGTAAGCAAAGGAGCCGTCAGCAAATCCAAAAAGCACGTAAGGGAACCAATGACGAAGAAGAACATACCAATATGGGAACGAACCCGATTATAGTTGGTACAGAGGATGATGGCACCCCCCACCGCAACGGCCAAAACGGGGAAGAACTGCAGGGAGAACTGCATTACAAAACCATAACAGCTGAAAAAGGCAGCCATCAGCAGTAAGGTATTCCCGATAGAGGTTCTTTGACTATACTTGCAGGCAAACAGGACCAGCAATACCGTGCTTACAACCAAAAGAAAATACCTTAGCTGGGAATAGTCCATAAAAAGGAGCAAAGGTCTGCATATAAAAGTAGTTCCGTGCCAATAACGCGCGTAATTGATTTGAGGAACCGTATCAACCTGCATAGAAACTTTCATCGCATTAATGACATCGTCGGAAAAATAATGCATATTGGCCGCCATCGCCGATTTAATCGGGTGCTTCGCATCAACACACAGCATCTGATCCAGCCGCAGGGCATCCGTAAAGTTGTCCATCTGGCATTGATTCGTGTTAAGCAAAGCACACGGATAGCATCCCTCTTGATCTAGTACAGCGACTGATTTTGCAATATTGCCTTTAATTTTCTCATTGGGAATTAAACACGGCAGAACGCACAACACAAAATAAGAGGCAATCAGCAGAGCAAATATCTTTACGTAAGATAGTACTTTCATTTTTGGCGGAAGAAATTGATCACTTCGAGTTCATAGTTTTTTCTTTCGTTATGCGCAATGACATCCAGGCATATTCCTGTAAAAAACGAGACCATAGCGCCCAGAGCCAGAAAGGCAGAGACAAACAGCGTGGGAAAGCGCGGCACCAGGCCCGTTTGGAAATATTCCGAAAGAACTGGGATAAACAAAATGACGGATATCAACAGCAGGACTAACGAAAGAATACCGAAAAAATGAAGCGGCCTATAATTTTTGTATAGGGAGAAAATCGTTCCCAACACCTTACGGCCGTCTCTGAAAGTTCTCAGTTTGGAAACACTGCCCTCTGGTCTATCCTTATATCCACAGGGAATTTCCCTAATGTGGAACCGCTTGTCCAAAGCATGGATAGTCATTTCCGTTTCGATTTCAAATTCCGAGGTCATCACGGGAAAGAGTTTCACAAAACGTCGGCTGAAGGCCCTATAGCCGGTCATAATGTCATGGATATCCTCTTTCCAGAAAAAGTTGATAAACCAACGTACGAGTTTGTTGCCCGCATTATGAAAATGTCGTTTATTCTCCTGAAAATACGTAGTTGACAGCCTATCGCCAATCACCATATCCGCGTTTTCCTCCAGAACCAGACGTGCCATTTCGGCAGCATTCTCCACGATATACGTGTCATCGCCATCCACCATGAGATAGCAGTCGGCATCTATTTCGCGAAACATCCTGCGAACTACATTTCCTTTGCCCTGCTTCGTTTCCCGCATAATGACGGCACCGGCGCGTTCAGCCTCCGAAACAGTATTGTCAGTAGAATTATTATCGCAGACATACACGACTGCATCGGGAAGGATCGTGCGAAAATCATTGACCACCTTGGCAATGGTCAATCCTTCATTATAACAAGGAATTAGGACGGCTATCATTGTTTTTTTCATTTAGGCGGCAAAGATAATAAAAAGTCCATAACTCCATACAAACAAATATATCATTCACAGATGAAAGATACTTGTTTGCCTATCTGTAAAAAAAGCGTACCTTTGCAGCCATTCCTACGAATCAAGACAAATATATGGCACACAAAGTTTTAACCATCATTCTATCCATCACCGTTCTCCTATTTTCAGTCCAAGCGCAACAGGTTATGGTGTATGAGAGTTTCAACATCGGAGGCACTGACACATCCAAGACCGAAGTCTTGAGAGTCGGAGAGAAAATTCGCATCCAGGCGGGAGACGCCCCCGTTGAGAGCCCCATTCCCGGAATGGCTATGCACTTCACCTACATCGACTACGCCGCAGACACCGTCATCAGCCAACTTTTCTACAGTGACAACGAACGCTATTGCTACGGTCGCCGTCTAAAAAACAATAACGACTATAAAGAGGAAGGAACAGAAAAGCTCTTCGGATACAACTGCAAAAAATACTCCATAGTACTATTCTCCAACAAGATAGAGTTGTGGTTTACGGAAGATCTGAAATTCAGGGCCACACCAACCGCCAGTTTCGGGGACCTGCCCGGCGTACTCGTCCAATACCGTCGCAACGGTAACGCCGTCACCCGACTTGCCAAAATCACTAAAAACAAAAAACTAACCTCCGTGTTTCCCCAATCATTTGGTTCTGAAAAGACGGCAGTCGAGCTCAATCAGTTGGAAAAAGACAAGTTGGTACTCACCTGCCCCATTTTCAAAGAAGCGCAAATCTGCTTCAATCCAAAAATAGAAGTTCCTAAGACTGTAGATTTCGACACTACCCTGTCATTTGCCAACGGAACAGTCATTTTGAAGAAAATCAAATGGAATGCGCTGCCAGCCCACTACCAGCTTTTTGCCGAGGTGGAGCAATACTCCAACGGCGATGCCTACGACCGTACCGGTTCCATCTTCATTATTCCGACAGACAAAAAGCAAAGTCTTTTAGACGCCTTGAAAGCCAACGGAACCGACGCACTGCCCTACTTCACCGACAAAGAAGGACAGAAATACCAGGGGATGGTGCGCACCGACGACTACCTTCCCGTGGTGGAACTCATTCGCTTTTTCACTCCTTTTGGTATCAGACATTACAACGAATATCGCTCGCTGGGCGACCGCGACTGGGAAGAGGCCACACTTTACAAGCAGGACATCAGCGATCTGCGCGCCGCCTTCGGAGACGAAGTCATCGTGGGTGCGTTTATCGGCAACTATGATAGTGGCGGGCACAAGCTTTCCCTCACCCTCAAAGCCTATCCCGAGGGTGACACTTGGGACACCACAGGTCTGTCACGTTGCTTCGCCATTCCGCTCTTCAACACCTGTAACGTCATGGAAATGGCCGGGCAGAACTACGGACGTTTCTTTCGAACAGACAGTCTGACCGTCACCTTTGAAGTACCCCAGAACGTTGAGCGCTTGCGGTTGCGCTACATCACCACAGGGCATGGTGGCTGGGACACGGGCGACGAATTCGTGCCAAAGGCCAACACTATCCTCATTGACGGCGAGCCTCGCTTCGTGTACACCCCCTGGCGTTGCGACTGCGGGACCTATCGCACCTTCAACCCCGCCTCCGGCAATTTCTGGAACGGGATGTCCTCGTCTGACTACTCGCGTAGCGGCTGGTGCCCCGGCACGGCCACACAACCCGTTTATTTCGACCTCACAGACCTCACCCCCGGCAAGCACACGATGACCGTTGCCATTCCGCAAGGCGAGCCCGAAGGCAGCAGCTTCAGTGCCTGGAGCGTCTCCGGCATACTTATTGGTGAAACAAAATAACCATTCTCATTAACCCTTAACCATTCCTCATTAACCCCACATGGCAAACTACAAGACCCATCTTTCCCACCCCATATATCAACTCGTGGCGCAAGCGGCAGATGAGCTCGGGCTAACCGCATACGTAGTCGGCGGTGTCGTGCGCGACCTCATCCTCAAGCGTCACAACACCGACATCGACATCGTCACCGTGGGCAGCGGCATACAGTTGGCCACGGCCACCGCCGCACTCATCTCACCTGACTTAAACGTCAATGTATATAGAAACTTCGGCACCGCACAGTTCCGATACAGGGAGTGCGAAATCGAGTTCGTTGGTGCGCGCAAGGAATCCTACAGTCATGATTCGCGCAAGCCTGTTGTTGAAGATGGGACTTTGGAAGACGACCAACTTCGTCGCGACTTCACCATCAACGCCTTGGCCATCGCCTTGAACGGCGAGCATCAATATGAGCTCATTGATCCATTCAACGGCATTGAAGACATGAAGCATAAAATCATCCGCACTCCCTGCGATCCGGACAAGACCTTCTCTGACGACCCGCTTCGCATGATGCGTGCCGTACGCTTCGCCACCCAGCTCAACTTCGATATCTTCCCTGAAACCTTTGAGGCCATTCAACGCAATGCCTACCGATTGGATATCATCTCCAAAGAGCGCATCATCGAAGAATTCAACAAAATACTCCATTGCATCCGTCCCTCCCGCGGCATCAAGCTGCTAGAAGAATGCGGACTATTGGAAAAATTCCTTCCCGAATTACTCCAACTCAAAGGCGTTGAATACATCAACGGCAAAGGGCACAAAGACAACTACCTCCACACCTTGGAAGTGGTGGACAACATCGCCATGTCATCCACCAATGTATGGCTTGTGTGGACCGCCCTTTTACACGATATTGCCAAACCTGTCACCAAGCGCTTCGTTCCCGACACGGGGTGGACCTTTCACGGACATGAGGTGATTGGTGCGAAAATGGTGTCTCAAATATTCCATCGTTTGGAAATGCCCAACAACGAAAAGATGAAATATGTCCAAAAACTCGTTGGGCTTCACCTTCGTCCTATCGCCCTAGTGGAAGACGAAGTTACCGACTCCGCCATACGTCGATTACTTTTCGAAGCGGGCGACGATATCGACGACCTCATGATGCTCTGCGAAGCCGACGTCACCTCCAAGAATTCCGCTAAAATTCACCGATGTTTCAACAATTTCGCCAAAGTGCGTGAAAAGCTTATTGAAATTGAGGAGAAAGACAAACTTCGCAACTGGCGTCCCCCATTCAACGGCGAGGACATCATGACCACCTTTGGGATTTCTCCCTGCAGGGAGATTGGAACCATCAAGGATGCCGTCTGCAACGCCATATTAGACGGTGAAATAGAGAATACCCGTCCCGCCGCCATCCGGCGCATGATAGAGGAAGGTCGCCGACTCGGATTCACCCTTAAACAAATGCCCAACACAGAACAATAAAACACTTTTCTATGAACAACCGAATAATCCTCTTCCTGCTTATTCCCATGCTGCTGTTTTTCAACGGATGCCACAAAAAGCAGGTTCAAGAAAAACCCGAGGGGCTCATTGACCGAAACACCATGGTTGAAATCATTGCCGAAAGCTATATCATTGAAAGCATTGTGGCATACAATCCTGCGGATTCCGTCAATCGGTTCAAGACCACAAAGGAATACTACAAAGATCTTTTCGACCGCCACCACGTTACCCGTGAGCAATTCAACAAATCCGTTGAATACTACATGGGGGATGAAGATGATGCCGACAAAATACTGTCAGAAGCTTCCCAAATCATCATCAAAAAGCGAAAGAAGCTAAAACTCAACGACACCATCGTCGCCGATCCATCGGCTAACATCCTAACCAACCCACCCCAAGCCTATCAGACTCAAACCAACACACCAAACACAGATAATAACAACAAGCAATAGCATATGGGTAAGCGCGTCTTAATGGCCATGAGCGGCGGTATCGACAGCAGCGTGTCCGCCATCCTCCTACAACAGGAGGGGTACGAATTAGTGGGAGCCACCTTCCAGAACTTTGACGTCCCCGCATCTTGTACTCAACAAGATAAAGCCTGCGGCTCATCCGATGCCGTTGGCGAGGCCCGACAGCTGGCCGAGCAACTCGGCATTGAGCACCATGTTCTCGACGTTCGTGATGCATTCCGCAAGAGCGTCATGCAGAACTTCATTGACGAATATCTACACAGCCGCACACCCAACCCCTGCGTACTATGCAATCCCATCATCAAGTGGGGCATGATGCTCCAACTGGCAGACCAGCTGGGATGCGAATTGCTCGCCACGGGACATTATGCGCGGATCGGCCATCACGAAGGTCGCTTCTTCTTGCAAAAGGGAAAGGACAAACTCAAAGACCAGACCTACTTTCTATGGAAACTCAGCAGCGAACAACTACAAAGGACCCTTTTCCCTTTGGGCGATCTTACCAAAGAAGAGGTTCGCGAAATTGCTTCTAAACATGGGTTTGTTGCTTTGTCACAGAAAAAGGAAAGCGAGGAAATCTGCTTCATCCCCGACAACAACTACCGAAACTTTCTACAGCAGGAAGTTCCCAATCTCAACCAACTCCAACGACCGGGGAAGTTCGTATCCACTGACGGCAAAATCATCGGCAAACACAACGGACTTTACAACTACACCATCGGGCAGCGCAAAGGCCTCGGCATTGCTTTAGGTGTTCCTGCTTACGTAGTGGCCTTGAACCCCGATAAGAACCAAGTCGTCATTGGCTATAAAGAAGACCTTCTTTCCAACGAGCTCATTATAAAGGACGTTAATCTAACCAAATACGAAGAATTGGAAGACGGCATGGAAGTACGTTGCCGCATCCGCTATCGCAGTCAGGGAGCAACAGCACGTCTTTTCCGCGATGAAAACGGCATCCGCATCCTATTTGACACCCCTGTTGAATCAGTCACTCCAGGACAAAGTGCCGTTTTTTATGAAAATGACGACCTAATTGGCGGCGGCATCATCCAATAATACGCCATTTTTTGTATCTTTGCGGCCCATTAATAACCACCTATGTCAGATAAAACCGATGAAATCAAGGACGAAGACCTCGTCCCTGCCACCGAACAGGAGAACTCCGATTTACATAAAGTCATATTCGCGCAAACCATGTACCGTGAATGGTATTTGGACTACGCCTCATACGTTATCCTAGACCGCGCCTTCCCCGACGTCTATGACGGACTCAAGCCCGTGCAGCGTCGTATCCTGCACTCCATGGACGAATTGGAAGACGGACGTTACAACAAAGTTGCCAACATCGTCGGCAACACCATGAAATACCACCCCCATGGCGACCAATCCATCTATGGGGCATTGGTACAGCTAGGGCAGAAAGACCTGGTCATTGACACACAGGGTAACTGGGGAAACATCCTCACTGGCGATCCGGCTGCCGCTCCCCGATACATCGAAGCACGACTTTCCAAATTCGCCTTGGACGTGGTATTCAACCACAAAACCACCAACTGGCAGATTTCCTACGACGGCAG
>JAZRYC010000044.1:0-6941 GCA_045600525.1 Bacteroidales bacterium | reverse complement strand
GACGACCCTTTCTCGCCACCAAAAGATGACGAAAGCCTTGACACAGGGGTATCCTTTATTCCGTTGTAGGCAATCCGTTTTCTATAAAATGATTGGAAAAATATTTTGGACACTATTGGGGAAAAGGCAGAAAAGGGGTTTTGTGTGGGCACACTGGCATTTGCAGGGTTTGCAAGAAGTGCGTAACTTTGCACCCGAAATGTACCTACATCCAACATATAGACGCGGCAAGGACAAAGTGCGTTATGCGTACTGGCGACTGTGTGACTCCTACAGGGATTTCACAGGAGTCATCCGTCGCCGCGACCTTATCTATGTCGGCCGTCTGGACGACTTCGCACAGGCAGATATCGACGCGGTGGCCAAAATCGTCACCGAGAGGTCAAAGGGGATGCCCGAGCCAATGTTTGGGAAGGAGCTCTATCCGGAGAAGGTGCTGACACTTGCCTGTGACCTTTATTCCCAGCTCATAGCCAGACAGCTCATAGACCTGCCGGGGAGCGCCGCCTCGGGCGAGAAGACGATAGAGAACCTGCGCCGGCAGCACGAACAACGCTTCATAGCGCGCATTTCCACCATGAAGCATACCGACGTAAGGGAGATTGGAGCCGAGCATCTCTGCCATGAGACGATAAAGAAGCTGCGTATCGGCGAGTTCCTCCAGTGGCAGGGATTCACGGAGGAAGAGGCTGTGCTGGCGGTCACCCAGATTGCCATCCGTGCCACCCATCCCGCTTCGGAACTTGCCACGGCAAGATGGATCGGCAACAACTCCGACATCTGCCGCCTCACGGGCTACGATATAAACAAGGTGACGAAGGACAAGCTGTATAAGAGCGCGATACGTCTGTACGACGTGAGGAAGGAGTTCATGGCGCACTTCTCGTCATGGACAAAGGAACTCTTCGACTACGACGACAACCTCATCCTCTACGATCTGACCAACACGTACGCGGAGGGCCGCTACGACGACAGCAAAGTGTGGGACTACGGCCGCTCGAAGGAGAAGCGCCACGACTGCAAACTCATCGTGCTGGCGCTCGTGGTGAACAGCCACGGCTTCCCCAAGCACTACCAGCTCTTCGACGGACGCATGACGGACACGGACAGCCTCCGGAAGATCATCGGCTCGCTGGACGAGCAGATGAAGTCGCTCGGGGTCAGCCCCATCGTCGTGATGGACGCGGGCATCTCCACGGAGGACAACCTGGCCATGCTCAAGAAGGAAGGCTACAGATACCTCTGCGTGTCGCGCTCCGGCAGCAAGATTTACGACACCATCGACGGCGAGCAGAAGCAGCTGCTCGAGGGCAACCGCGGACAGTCGCTCGAAATACAGCGCGTCAGGGTCACGCACAAAGCCGACAAGGGCGGCCACCTTCCCGATTCGGCCACAGACACCTTCTACCGAGTGCGCTCCGAGGCAAAGGCCGCAAAGGAGAACGGCATGTACGACCAGTTCGCCATGCGCTTCCTTGCCGAGATAGAGAAGATAAAGGCGTCGCTCACGAGGAAGCACGGCACCAAGAAGACCGACAAAGTGATGGAGCGTCTGGGACGCGCAAAGCAGAAGTACCTGAGCGTTTCGTCGCACTACGACTTCGCCTATACAGAAGAAGACGGCATCGTGACATCGCTGGAATGCGCCCCGAAGGAAGGCTTCGACTTCAACGAGAAGGCCGGCGTGTACTTCCTGCAGACAAACATCGGAGAAGACGGGGACGGGAAACTCGTCTGGCAGATCTACAACATCCTGAAGGAGGTGGAATCTTCATTCCGCTGCATGAAGACCGACCTCGACCTGCGTCCCGTCTATCACAAGAGCGACCTGGCATGCCTCGTCCATCTGCATCTCGGCATCCTTGCCTACTGGGTGGTGACAAGCATCCGCTACCAGCTCCGCCAGAAAGGCATCAACAAAACATGGACGCAGATTCTTGAAACCATGCTCACGCATAAATCAGTCACGTCCGAGGCCCGGAACCTGCAGGGGGAGTCCATACACATCGAACAATGCTCGGAAACCAAGGCCGAAGTCGCGGAGATCTACGACAAGGTCGGCATCTCACACGAACCGTACAAACCTAAAAAATCTGTGTGGGCACAAGTCCAAACTCAAAAAAAAAGAACCGCCTAATGATGATGGGGTTACGTAATTGCCCCTTTGCAATGTGGGTTAATAACTTTGTTGGTTAAATAATTAAATATCAGTATGTTGATTGGATATTTATTCGTAACTTTGTAAAGAAATTCCAAAAATTCAAAGTTATGACATCTTACCCAACCAACATCACTGATACGCAGTGGCAGATGATTGCTCCGTACATAGAACTTGCAGAACGAAAGCGGAGATACCCGCTCAGAGAAATCCTCAATGCAATCTTCTACGTGGTCAAGACAGGATGCCAGTGGCGTATGCTCCTCAAAGACTTCGCTCCATGGAACCTGGTCTATTACTATTTACGCAAGTGGAAGAACAACGGGACTTTCGAGGAGATATTGTCCGTGCCTGTAAAAAAAACCAAAACCGCAGCTGGAAGGGACAAGAACCCGGGCCTCGGAATCATTGACTCCAAGAACATCAAGTCCTCCCACTATGTGGACAAGGATTGCGGAATTGACGGAAATAAGAAGATAAAGAGCCACAAAAAGCATATCGTGGCCGACGTGCTCAGCCTGCCGTTGGCGATGGTGATTCATGCTGCAAATGTCTTTGACAGCGTGGACGCGAAGGATGTATTCAAAAACCTCACAAACAAGCATCCGAGGATAAGGAAATCCTGGCTGACAGCGGATACAGGAGTGAGGAACAGACCAAAGAGGCTGCCCGATATGGGTGGGAACCATCTGTGGTGTTCAGGCCTAACGAATCATCTATGCAGTTCTCTGTCATTCCGGAAAAATGGATTGTGAAACGAACCTTCTCCTGGATTGAAAATTGCCGGAGGCTATCTATGGACTGCGAGTCCCTTTCCGAGCCAACTCTCGCCTTGCTGCAACCTTCGTTCACAATGCCATTCCTTAATAATATTTTCAAATGAAACCCAAACAGCTTCTTTGGAAAAACATCACCGTCGAGATTTCAAAAGACGACTCGGATTACCACCAATAACAGAATATTCTGGGAAATCTTTTGTTAACATACATTGTGCACCAATAATTGAACCCTTCTGAATATGTCTTCCTGGTGTCATCGTCACATTGCGGCCGATCCACACGTCATCTTCAATTATTATCCGATTATAAGATGTGGTATACCCTTGTAACATCATCGGCATGTCAAGTCTATCAAAAGCATGATTTTGAGATATCATATAACAGTTTGGTCCCATCATCACATAGTTTCCTATAATAACGTTGTTTGGAACCACCGCATTAAGACCAATACCAGAATGATCTCCGATTTCGACATCTACCCCCCACCCAAAAAAAGCGCCACGCTCAACATTCACATCAGTTCCGCAACTTTTAAAAATACGTTTCACAAGAATATACCGAAAATTCTTACTCGGCTTTCCAAAGATATGATTAGTACTCCTCGGCAAATATCTAGCCAAAGAATAATAAAGAATCAACGCAAAAGCTGTTTTCAATGAAATATTTTGTCCCTTTATCTTCATATAAGACTAATTTTTCACATCAAGTATTTTGAAGTCTAAATAATAGCTAATCCATAGCATCATTAAATAAAATTGAAATTCAATCGTCTTAAGACAACCCAAGGTAAAAATC
This sequence comes from Bacteroidales bacterium, assembly GCA_045600525.1. Taxonomy (GTDB): domain Bacteria; phylum Bacteroidota; class Bacteroidia; order Bacteroidales; family WCHB1-69; genus F23-D06. The sequence continues at coordinate 3,209 of JAZRYC010000044.1, read as the reverse complement.
ATCACACAAAAAATAGTCGGTAACAAAAGCCTATCCATCAGTGAATGTAACATTGAACCTTTCTGCCTCATTGTCTTTATAATCAACCTAAGATAAATCACCCCACCAAAAAAGCCAACAGTATATAAAAGCTCAATATATGTATTGTGACATCCTGTACCACCAACAAGTTTGGCACCCACACCTTGACCAAATAATATACTCACAGGACTACTGAATATATTGTTAAGATATCGAGACCAAATTTGAAGTCTTCCATTCGATATATCATCATCCATAAATCGGTTCATAATATTCGAATAAATTGTGGAGTTTAGAATAACCGGTGCAATTGCCACAGATAGAACTAAAACAAACGCAATGGTCAAGACCTTTGATTTAGACTGGATTACGAAATAAACTACTAACATGAGCAGCGCTATATAATAAATACGACTATACGTAATCAGACCGAAATAAGTCAAACCACCTGCCAACAAGAAACAGAAAAATTTTAACAGAGGTTTCTTTAACGAAAGGAAGACACGAACAAGAAGAAAAATCGCTATAATAACGCCAATAGAATAATAATTAGGATCCTCAAACAATCCTGAAAACCGAACAACAGATTCGCCACCGATATATTCCGAATTACCACCTTTAAAATATTGATTTATCAACGGGTTTGACAATTTTGACAAGCCTAAATATGAAGAAAATAGAAATCCACAAGAATACGATATAATATAATCTACTGACTCTTCTGGATTGCATACTTGGATAAAGACCAGCAGCAATACAAATCCACACACTAATTTAATCATTGCTTGAAAATCGTCCACCGCCCCTGGAAACAAATATAACGTCAAAGCAGACAACAACGGAATCAACTTTGGATTGACACATTTCCCATTAGTAAATCCTTTACCAATTGCATACCGTAACAAAATAATGGCAGTCGACAAGATATACCCAATGGTAAACAAGGATGTTGATGTGGACGACATCTTATAAATCATTGCGAATGGTAATAAAAAGAATAGCTGTGAAAAGACATGCTTATGACCTCCAAAAGCAACACTGACCACCGTGAGCGAGATTGCAACTAAATAGAAGTTTGTATTTCGAATTCCGAAATAGATACACACTGCCAACAGAAGTAACTCTACATATAATATAAAATCAAACTTTTTGAAGAGTTTAAACATAGAATGAATGTTTCAAGTACTATATAGATCGGTATTATTCAGATAATAAAATCTCAGTATAACGCATTGTTGAATCCACTATATCAAACCCATTGCTAATTAACGACGTATCATCTAATACTCGATACGAAGGCTTAGCCATATCCAATAACGACTGTGCCCACACTTTCGCACTGCTATTTATAGTGAGTCTTTTAACATTCGGATTCAAGACCACATCATCAGTTATTGTGTCTGACATCAAAGCTGGCAAACCATTAGCCTGCACTTCTATCATTGACACTGGAAGCCCCTCATATAAGGATGGGAATACAAATACATCCATCGCCGACATCAGAGCATTAACATCGTCTCGAATACCCATAAAATAGACGACATCGGTAAGCCCCAAATCCTTTACGAGTACTTTCATATTATTTATTAACACCCCCTCACCAACAAGAATAGCTCGCACTTTGGGATTAATCTTTAGTGCTTCAGAAATCACCTTAATTAAAAAGTAATGATTCTTCACAGGCACAAACGCACCCACATGCCCTATTAGTATTTCATCCCCTAAATTCAATTCAGCACGAATACGGACTCGCGCTCGATCCGAATATTTAAATTGGCGGAGATCAACACCATTTTTCAAAAGATGTACTTGAAGATTTCCCATCTGCATTCCACCATAAAGCCACTGAGCTGCCTTATCCGAGCAAGCGATAAGTATCGTTGCATACTTTTTAACTTTATATCTGTTAATTATATTCAATATAGTATTCAGCCATTGTAACCGACCTTTATCCGAGAAAGAACTATGGCTATGTACTATTCTTATGGGAACTCCTACACGATAAGCTTCTTCGAAGGCAATGATATTTGCCAAAGAATTAGTATGGAAATGGAAAGCTCGATATTCATGACAGTGAGATTCCCAAAAAACACGCCAAGATTTTCTGTAGGCCACCGGATTCTTCCGCATCCGAGGGAAAAAGAAAAAACGACCTCCCAGAGAGTTTATCTCCGGAGCAAAATCACCCGCAAAATCACCATGAACTGCAAAGTCGAATTGTATCTCCTCGCGATTCACGTTGCGATACAAATTCATAATGAGAGTTTCCATCCCTCCGCGCCTCATACTACCCACATAATGTAACACTCTAATCATTTCAGGACAACAATATTTATTCAATATTAATATTTAGCAAATCCTATTCCAGGCCGATTCTCTTTGCTGTAAAAGGTTTTATTGTAATCAACTTTAAAATCCGGATCATAAACACGAAATCCTTCACCAAAAATTTCTATCAAATGTTCTTCTGTATTAGCTGGAATAGAAACATCTATTCCTAAGAAGCTCATCTTTGTACACTCGAAAATAGTAAATTTGTGCGATGTGGTTCCATGTTCAAAGACATTTAACTTTTTATAATTGGCGGGAATGATTGCGCCATCACAATACATAAATCCCTCTGTCTCATAAAAAAACATAATATCAATTGTGGCGCCATGGTACTCATAAGTCTGCTCCAATCCATTTTCTCCTACGACATGGAATTCTCTGCATAAACTGAAACCATTTTTTGTCAACAAATGATAAATACGGCGTGCATCGGACAAATGTACACCCACATCCAAATCCATCTCATTCGGGACAAATGCACCATCTCGATATGCGCCTAATAAGGTACCGAATTCCAACCAATATCTAATGTCTTCAGCATCAAATATCGCCACCAACTGCCTTAATGCATTTAATCCTTCTTGTTTGAATACTTGCTGCTTATGCATATTAATTTTCAGACCAGCATTTATCCTAAGAGGGCCAACTACATAACGATAGAGGATAGTCCTTTTTAAAAAATCTTTCAACCACATACCTATTTATTATATAATGACACAATAGTGTCCAAAATAAATTGAAAAAAAGCCAGGGATTTCAATAAAATCGAAAAAAAATAAAAAAGGAGTTGTGTATCTAAGATATTATCGTTATCTTAGTTAAATGAACCAATAAAAACACAACTCCAATGGCAAAGA
>JAZRYC010000043.1:0-12678 GCA_045600525.1 Bacteroidales bacterium | reverse complement strand
TTTGTAGTTGCTGCATCAAACTGGGCGTGTGTGAGGGACGGAGACGTTGAATGAGAGGCTTGAGAATGTCGGATGAAATGAGATTGGCAATTCCTACGGCCAAAATAATCAGCAGCAGTATTTTCCAAACTTTTCGACCATAACATCGCCATATAAGGTAGCATGCCATTAGATAAAACGGAATCCATGTGTAGGTTTGTGTGATCACCCACATCATTTCATCTGTCCAAGGAGTGTTCCAATGATTGATGAGGAGAAGTAATTTTTTGTCGAACAGTTCGATATGTGTAAAAATTGATGACCACATGGACTTGTCTTTAATCATTGCAAACATAAGTAAAATTTTTCAATTTCCCTAAATCGGTTTTTGCTTTTGATGTAAAGGAATAAAGCTATTTTTTGTACCTTTGCACCCTCAAAAAAATATGTTATGATAAAAAAGGAAAGTATTAAGGAACAAGTTGTTGCATATGTTTTATTGGTTCTTGGAAGCTTCTTGTTTGCGGCCGGCGACGTGATGTTTGTGAATCCCTACTTGTTGGCTCCCGGTGGCACTTATGGTTTGGCAAACGTATTTAATACCTTGTGGCCATGGAAAATCAGTTTCTATGCTATTTGCATGGATATTCCGTTGCTGTTGATCGGAACTTGGATTTTAGGTCCTCGTTTTGGGGTAAAGACGATTGTATCTACGATTCTCATATTCGCCTTTACTTGGTTAATAGAAACGCTTTGGGGATATAATCCCGTTGTGCATGATGGTATATTTGCCTCTACGGAGGGAATGAATTCGTTTGTGCAGATTCCACATAGTGAGTTGTTCTTTGTACCTGATTATTTTTTGAACACGGTGGTTGCTGGCGTTATCTATGGTGTGGCTATCGGTCTGATTTTCAAGTCTGGAGCCACTTCTGGTGGTAGTGACATTATCTCCATGATTCTCCATAAATATACGAAGATCTCTCTCGGCACGTTGGTGATGGTGGTTGATTCCTGTATTACGCTGACCACGTTGATTGCCTTCAAGCAAATTCGTCTGCCCATCTATTCCGTCATTCTTATCTTTATTGAGGGAAAGGTTATCGACTTGATTGTGGATGGTTTGAAATCCTATAAGACCGTATTCGTCGTTACGGATAAGACGGACGAGGTTCGAGATTTCATCATTAACGATATGAAGCGCGGAGGTACTTTTTTCTCTGGTGTAGGATTGTTCCAAGGTGCGGAGAGAAAGATGATTTATGTGACGTTGGATCGTACCGATCTCGTGAAATTCAAAGCCAATATTCGCCGATTGGATCCACAGGCCTTTGTTAATGTGATTGAAAGTTCTGAGATTTTGGGTCGTGGATTTAAGGCTCTCCCTGAAGAATAACCCTTTCTAAGAATGATAACAGGTTGTCCCACCTCTGCGGTAGGTACAATTTTGTCCTGTAACACAGCCGGTACAGGTTTTTCTACTGTTCCCTCCCAAACGGATAATTCCCATCATTGATTTTTGCGGAACCATTAGCCCGGAGGATAAAAAGGTGATTCCGATTCTTTCCGGATGTAGTTGCTCGGCAATGTGTTTGTTGTCTTCCAAGGAGGTCCCTCCATAGCCGGGGCAGAATCGAAAGCCCTTATTTTCAAATGGAAGCGTTTCTTCGTAGGTGTCTGCGCAATGTTCAAGGTATGCTGAAGCTGCGGCATCTAAAATTACCGCATAGGACATATCTGTGGTTTGATGCCTTTTCAATAGTCGGTCGATTTGAATACCCAAGGTGGTGGCGCATAGCAGAAACCCTTCAGCGCCTGAAATATACTGTAGGTAGGCGTCATGCGCATTCATGAAGTTTAAGAAATCGTGGCAATGTTTATAGATATATTGGAAGCGGGAATGCTCTTTCACTTCTAAAAGTGCCTTGTTGATTTGATCCAAAAGAGAACCTTCCACGGGAGTGTTTGGTGGACAGCCTAAATATTTCAATATTTGCTGGACTATTTCATCATGGACCATCACGGGCGATTTTAGCGAAGTTCTTTTTCTATGACGTTTGCAATTCTGGAGTATATGTCTCCTGTGACTTTTGCGTTATTCATGGTGTAGAGGTGAATGCCGTCGGCATCGTTGGCGAGCAGTTCCAGAATTTGATTGACGCTATAGGCGATGCCGATTTCGTACATGGCCTTCTTGTCATCGTGGAAACGATCAAAGAGGATTCGCATTTCAAAAGGAATAGATGCTCCGGCCATGTTCATGATTTTATTGAACATGGTAGTGTTGGTCAGGGGCATGATTCCCGGAATGATGGGAATGGTGATGCCCATATTGCGAGCTACGCGCACTAATCGGTAGTAGTAGTTGTTGTCGTAAAACAGTTGGGTGATAAAGAAGGAGGCTCCGGCAGTCTGTTTCATCTTCAGCTTAACCAAGTCATCGTAGAGGCTTTCGCTTTCAATATGTCCTTCTGGATAGCAGGCAGCACCAAGACAGAAATGGTGTTTTTCTTGAAGATATTCCATCAATTCAGAGGCGTGTTTGAAGCATTTAAGGTAGTCTCCGGAATAATTGGCGGGTTTGTCGCCTCGCAAAGCCAGTACGTTTTCCAATCCTTCTTTTTCTAATATTGAGGCCACATGGTCCACTTCATTTTTGTCTAAGGCACCACAGGTGAAATGTACCAGCGGTTCTGCCTGGGTGTGATGTTGAATATAGTTGGCCAGATCAATAGTGTTTTGGGCGAAGTCTCCGGTAGATTTAAAGGTCACACTGATAAAGTCTGGACGATATTGGTTCAGTTCGTCAATGGTGTTGAAGATATCGTTGATGCTGCTATTCTGTGGATTGGGGGGGAAAACCTCAAATGAAAAGGTTTTCTTGTGCTTTAAGATGTCACTGATTCGCATAGATTTGCTTTTTAGAAGGCTGCAAATTTACAAAAAAAGCAGGACATTGTCCTGCTTTTTTAATGTGTATGGTTGGAGAACACTAATCAAGTTCTGGGAAGTCCGGAAGTCCTTGAGTCGTAGGCTCAACAGGCTTTTCGGGGGCTTCATGGTTCTCGTTGTTGTGAGGGCGACGTTCGTCATTGCGTGGCCCGCGGTCATTTCTGCGCGGACCTCTGTCGTTGCGGTCACCACCTTTGCGGTCATTGTTACGCGGCCCGCGGTCATTACGGTCACGATTGTTGTTGCGCGGCTTGGACTCGGGTTCGGTATATCCTTCTGGTTTGGGAAGAAGTACCTTGTGAGAGAGTCTGAATTTTCCGGTTTTTTCATCAATTTCGATGAGTTTGACTTTGATTTTGTCGCCGACTTTTAATACGTCCTCAACGTTTTCAATACGTCTGTAGGCGATTTCCGTGACGTGGAGCAAACCATCGGTGTTGGGAAGGAATTCCACGAAGGCGCCAAAGGCAGTAATTGTTTTCACAGTACCTTCGTAAATTTCACCGACTTCTGGTTTAGTAGTGATGAGCTTAATACGTTCCACAGCGGCATTGATGTCGTTGACGTTGGCTGCTGCGATGTCAATGATACCGAACTCACCCACTTCTTCAATATTGATAGTGGTATTGGTCTCACGCTGCATTTCTTGGATGATCTTACCTCCTGGTCCAATGACGGCACCGATGAACTCACGCGGAATCTGCATTTGGATGATGCGCGGAACAAACGGACGATAGTCTTCACGCGGAGCAGGCATGGCTTCCTTGATTTTTCCAAGGATGAACATACGACCTCTATGTGCCTGAGCCAAAGCTTCGGCCATCACTTCTGCGGATAGGCCGTGGATCTTGATGTCCATTTGGCAGGCTGTAATACCGTCTTCGGTACCGCAGACTTTGAAGTCCATATCTCCAAGGTGGTCTTCATCACCTAAAATATCGGAAAGGATGGCATATTTGTCTGTACCTTCTTCTGTAATAAGACCCATTGCAATACCGGAAACGGGTTTCTTCATCTTTACACCGCAATCAAGCAGTGCCAGCGTGCCGGCACATACAGTTGCCATGGAAGAACTACCATTAGATTCAAGGATGTCGGAAACGACACGCACGGTGTAAGGGAAGGTCGGATCGTCAAAGGGAATCATGGGTTTAAGGGCGCGATTGGCCAAGTTGCCATGACCGATTTCGCGACGGCCGGTGCTGCCGACACGTTTAACTTCGCCCACGCTGAAGGGTGGGAAATTGTAGTGGAGCATGAAACGATTTGTTCCATCCACTACGGCGCCATCGATGATTTGCTCATCTAATTTGGTGCCCAAGGTACAGGTGGCCAAAGATTGCGTCTCACCACGGGTGAAGATGGCAGAACCATGAGCTGAAGGAAGATATCCCGTTTCAATCCAAATGGGTCTGATGTCTTCTGTACCACGTCCGTCCAAACGAATGCGTTCGTTGAGGATCATGTTGCGCATGGCATGATATTGTACGTCGCTATAGTAGCGTTTTACCATATTTTCTTTTTCTTCGCGCTCTTCTTCAGGAATGGTTTCCATGAATTCAGCGAGGATTTGGTCAAAAGCATCGTTGCGGGCCTGTTTGCCTTGGAAGGATTTGGCTACGGCATACACTTTGTCGTAAGTTTCCTTGTTGATGCGCTCACGGATTTCCTCGTCATTGGTTTCGTGGCAGTATTCGCGTTTCGGATAGGCGGTGGGAACCTTGGCGGCCAAATCAAGCTGAGCTTGGCATTGTACCTTGATAGCGTCTTTTGCAAAGTTCAAGGCAGCAACCATGTCGTCTTCGGAAATCTCCTTCATTTCACCTTCCACCATCATAATGTTGTCCATGGAAGCGGCTACGATCATGTCGATATCGGATTTTTCCATGTCTTCCACAGTAGGGTTGACAACGAATTTTCCATCAACACGTCCCACGCGAACTTCAGAAATCGGGCATTCGAAAGGAATGTTGGAAACGGCGATGGCGGAAGAGGCTGCAAGACAGGCAAGGCAGTCGGGCAACTGGTTCTTATCACCGGAAATCAAGGTTACGATAACCTGCGTTTCAGCATGGAAGTTGGCTGGGAAGAGTGGACGAATGGCACGGTCCACAAGGCGTGCAATCAGAATTTCGTATTCGGAAGGACGAGCTTCGCGTTTGAAGAAACCGCCGGGGAAACGACCAACGGCAGCATATTTCTCCTGATATTCAACTTGGAGGGGCATAAAGTCGGTGCCTTCAACGGCATCCTTTTTGCAACATACGGTTGCGAGCAACATGGTGTCCCCCATCTTTACAACGGCAGCGCCATCGGCCTGCTTGGCCAATTTGCCGGTTTCAATGGTTACTAAACGACCATCACCTAAATCAAAGGTTGTATTTATTCCTAACATGTTATAATCTACTTAAGGGTGGATAAAATAATCGCAGGTCGTATAATCAAAAAAAAGGCAATTTTGAAAAATTGCCCCTTTTTCGTTATCATACGAATACTTAGAAAATTATTTTCTAAGACCTAATTTCTTAATAAGCGCTCTGTAACGTTCAATATCTTGTTTCTTAAGATATTCAAGCATTTTTTTTCTTTTACCGACGAGGTTGATAAGGGCGCGTTTGGTGACTTTGTCGCCGCCGTTGGCTTTAACATGCTCGGTAAGATGTTTGATACGGTGGGTGAATAATGCGACTTGTGCTTCTGGAGAACCAGTGTCCGTTGCGCTTTTTCCGTACTGTTCGAAAATTTCTTTCTTAACTTCTGTTGTCAAATACATAATAAACGTCTAAATTTTAATTTTTTTCCTTACTTTTTTCGGGCGGCAAAAATACAATTTTTTCTCGATATTTATCTCTTTGAAAAAAAAAACTATCTTTGCACTCTTATTAATGGAATCGCTATGACAAAATTGGCCATCGTCATTCTTAATTGGAACGGCAGGAAATATCTGGAAAAGTTCTTGCCGACATTGGTGAAGTATTTGCCAACGTATGCGGAAATCATCGTGGCGGACAATGCCTCATCAGATGATTCGGTGGCATTTATGCGCTCCGCCTATCCGTCTATCCGTGTGATAGAAAATGATCGAAACGCGGGTTTCGCAGAAGGCTACAATATCGCTTTGAAGCAGGTGGAGGCTACATATTACTGTTTGCTGAATTCGGATATTGAAGTTACTGAAAACTGGATTGAACCGATTATCGAACAGATGGATGCAAACGAGAAAATCGCCGCCGTACAACCTAAAATGCTTTCCTATGATCGTCGCGACGAGTTTGAGTATGCGGGTGCGGCCGGAGGATTTGTGGACAAATATGGTTATCCGTTCTGCCGCGGACGCGTTTTTGGTCATCTTGAAAAAGATTCCGGACAATATGATACGGTGATGGATGTGTTTTGGGCTACCGGTGCAGCCTTGTTCGTGCGCAGCGATGTATATCATACCATGGGCGGGCTGGATCCTGATTTCTTTGCCCACATGGAGGAAATCGATTTCTGCTGGAGAATTAAGAATGCCGGATATAAAATCAAAGTCAATCCCGCTTCCGTGGTCTATCATATCGGCGGCGGTACGTTACCCAAGAATAATTCCTATAAAACCTATTTGAATTTCCGAAACAATCTATTTCTTCTTTTGAAAAATCTTCCGGAAAACCGTCTTCGCAAAACTTTGGTCGTGAAGTTCTTCTTAGACCAAATGGCTGCCGGTTCGTTCCTCCTTCAAGGTCATTTTAAGGATTTTACGGCTGTGTATAAGGCAATGCTGCACTTCTATCGGAATTATCAGGCATGCAAGGCCAAACGAAACACATTGCCAAAATTGGCCTTCTCAGACACCTATCCGGAGTCTGTCGTATTCCTTCATTATTTTAAACGGAAGAAAATTTTCAATGGGGAAAAATTTTTATAAATCTTCTTAATTTATGGAAGTTTTCAGTCAGATATACGAATATTTATTGCTGGTGATGTCCGTCCTCGGAGTAGGGGTGTTCATTACACTGCAGTTCATTACGCCCGCCTATGGTATGACCTTCAATAATCGTTGGGGCGTGTCCATACGAAGCAATTTAGGGTGGTTCATAATGGAGGCACCTGTCTTCTTTGCCATGTTTATCATCTATTTTGTCTCTCTATACTACAATATACGTCCGTTCAACATTGTCACGTTTGTGATGTTCTTTTTCTTTGAGTTTCACTATTTCCAGCGGTCCTTTATTTTCCCATTGCTGATGAAGGGACAAAGTAAGATGCCGATTTCCATCATCATTACGGGTTTTGTATTCAACACCTGCAATGCCATTATGCAGGGTGGCTGGCTCTTTTTCTTCCGTTCCGTGGATGCCTATCCGATTTCCTGGTTTTGGTCTCCACAGTTTATTATCGGTACGCTGATTTTTCTTTTCGGTATGGTGGTGAATATCTATTCAGATCGTGTGATCCGAAACCTGCGAACGGACATTACGGACAATAATTATTACTTGCCTAGAGGTTGGACTTTCAATAGGGTGAGCTCTGCCAATTATTTAGGTGAGATTTTGGAATGGCTCGGATTTGCCGTTTTGACCTGGTCGGTTTCTGGCGCAGTCTTCCTTTTGTGGACTTGTGCGAATATCATTCCTAGATCCAAGGCTGTTTACGAACGTTACACCCAGTTCTTTGGTGAGGAATTCACCTCGTTGAAACGCTATAAGATTTTCCCAGGTATTTATTAGTATGAAGAAGGTCATCATTATATTGTGTATGCTGCTGCCTCTTTTTGTGGGCTGTGACAATTATGATAATCCTATCCCCAGGGTACGGGTGGATTTTACGATTTACCCCAATGATATTACCTATTACCGATTGAATACCTATGGCGGCTATGAGTATTTGACAGGCGGAGTGAACGGTATTATTGTCTATCGTTTGGATGAGTGGACTTTCTTTGCATACGACAGAGCGTGTCCATATGATTTCGAAGAACCCGACTCCTGGCTCTATGTGGCCCCAGACGGCCTTCGTTTAGTGGATTCCCTTTGCGGCTCCACGTTCAATATTTTGGATGGAAGCGTGTTGTCCGGACCATCCAGATGGCCTGCGCGTAAGTACAATACCCGATTTGACGGGATGCGTTTGCGAATTTACGGCTGATAGTTTATTTTGTTTCGTTTTTTGTCGTGACGAGGATGGCGTTGGAAACACGTCGTTCCCCTTTGTGGTCAAAAAGGCCGTTGTCGGTGGGATAATTTATGATGCCGTGATGTGGCATTCCTTCAATATAGAGGGTGCTGGATCCGCCACCATCCAAATTTAAGGCATTTTCACAACCCAACCAGCGTAGGGTGTGAATCAGTTCATCTAAGGACATCCCTTCCGATTCATGTGTGCGTCCATCTACTACGAATAACAAAATAGAACCGTCCGGCCGTAGTCCGATGGCTGATCGGTTATGCCGCTGATAGACGAACTTTAAGTCGTTACGCATGGATTGCTCCTCTCCATGGTAGATGAGTAGTGGGCCGGCCGTCATAATGTTGGCAAAAGGAAGAGTGCGTTCCCAATTGCGTGCGCTGTCCGTACGGATGATGCGAATTTGTCCGCTATCTATGGCCAATGTTCCATACTGGTAGTATTTTCGGTGCACGGTGTCTGCGCCGGCCACGTTTTCAGAAATTTCCTTTCCATTGATGCGCAGATAGCAGATGGGGTTATGCTTATCCATATCGAAAAACGAACCGTTGATGGCCGCAAGTGCTGCATGCTGTTGGGCGATTTCTGATGTTTTTGTTCGCGTAGGCTCATAAGCCAGGGCAAGTTCTAGTTGGGCTTGAGCCGGAATTTCAAGATAGCTGATATATTGGTTGCTGTTGAAATATTCGTGATGTTCAAAGTGTGTTCGCCAAAGTATCATACCTTGGATGGTGTCGGTCTGCCATGCGGCATGAATCAGAGTGGTGGAGTCGTTTTGTGCCTGACTCCAGCCTATGATTACTAGGAAGGAAAATAGATATGTTGAAATTTTATGATGGGCGTGCATGGAGTGATATCGGAAAGGTCTATAGTGAAGTAAAAAAGGCCTGCATTTGCAGGCCTTGCTATTAGTATCTATACAAATCGGATTTGAAGGGCCCCTCCACGGGAACGCCGATGTAGTCGGCCTGTTTTTGCGTGAGCTTGGTTAGCTTGACGCCGATTTTACCCAAATGCAGTCTGGCGACTTCTTCGTCCAAATGTTTGGGCAGATTGTAAACGCCGACTTTGTAGTCGTGCTGCCACAAATCCAATTGAGCCATAGTCTGGTTGGTGAAGGAGTTGCTCATTACGAAGGAGGAGTGTCCGGTTGCGCAACCAAGGTTTACAAGGCGGCCTTCTGCGAGGATGAAGATGGAGTGTCCGTCGGGGAAGATATATTCATCCACTTGCGGTTTGATGTTGCGTTTCTTGATGTTGGGCTGGTTTTCAAATGCAGAAACTTGGATCTCATTGTCAAAGTGCCCGATATTGCAAACGATGGCCTGGTCTTTCATTTTATTGAGGTGATCTACCGTGATAACGTCGCAGTTTCCCGTAGTGGTAACATAGACATTGCCTTCAGGAAGGGCGTCTTCCACGGTCTTGACTTCAAAGCCTTCCATAGCGGCTTGCAGGGCGCAGATGGGATCAACTTCAGTGACGATGACGCGTGCACCATAGGATTTCATAGACTGAGCACATCCCTTACCTACATCGCCGTAGCCACATACGACAACGACTTTGCCGGCGAGCATAATGTCAGTGGCACGCTTGATTCCGTCAGCCAGGGATTCGCGGCATCCGTATTTGTTGTCGAATTTGGATTTGGTTACAGAGTCATTCACATTGATGGCAGGGAAGAGCAATTCGCCGCGTTCCATCATTTGATAGAGGCGGTGAACGCCGGTAGTGGTTTCTTCGGAAACGCCTTTGATTTCCTTTACCATATTGTGCCATTTATGCGGGTCTTCCTTGAGAATTTCCTTTAGGGTGTTGAAAATAACGGCTTGCTCATGGTTTTCGGGAGTCTTGTCCAAAATAGTAGGGTCTTCTTCAGCCTTATATCCGAGATGGATGAGCAGGGTGGCGTCACCGCCATCATCCACGATCAATTGAGGACCTTTACCACCAGGGAAGGAAAGAGCCTGATTGGTACACCACCAATAGTCTTCCAAAGATTCGCCCTTCCAGGCGAAAACGTTTACGCCGGTGGCTGCGATGGCAGCGGCAGCGTGATCCTGTGTGGAGAAGATGTTGCAACTGCACCATCTTACTTCAGCACCTAGATGGACGAGTGTTTCAATGAGCACAGCTGTTTGAATGGTCATGTGCAGGGATCCCATGATTCTCACGCCGTTCAAAGGCTTGGAATCACCATATTTTTCTCTAAGGGCTAAAAGACCCGGCATTTCCTTTTGGGAAACGTCAATGTCTTTTCGTCCCCATTCTGCCAACGCCATGTCGGCAACTTTGTACTTTAATTCGTAATCAGTCATGACTGTATTTTTATTCGTTTAACAATAGGATGCACGCAAGTGCATTTCCGAGATATTTATTTTTCGGGAAGTAAGTCTACGCGAGTGTATTGGTCGTATTTGAAATAGGTGTTCATGAAGTTGATGACATCCTTCTTGGAAATAGAGTTAACCATATCGTTATACTCGTTTACAGCGTTCATGTCGTCGTTATAGAGCACTTTGCCGCTAATGTAGCTCATCCAGAAATTGTTGTTCTGCATACCCTTCTCGCGGGTGGCAATCATTTGAGTCTTTACTTTGGCCAGTGTTTTTTTATCTGGACCTTTTTTGGCTACATCTTGAAGAATGTTGATACATACTTCAGCCAGTTTGTCTGTCTTTTCAGGATTACAACTCAACATGATGAGCAGTTTGTAACTAGGAGTGGGAAATTTTTCATAGCCCATCTGAAGCATGGGGGAATATACGTCACCCATTTTCTCACGGATGATTTCCAAAACATATTGTTCAAGAATGCCACCCAATACGTTAATAGTCATATTGTTCTTGGCATTGTATTCGTAGGGTTGTTCAAAATAAAGTCCCATCCATCCTTGTTTCTCCTGTCCGTATTTAATCACTGATTTCTGAATGCCTGGTTCAGGTTTCTTGAAAGCATCTGCGTTGAAATTCTCGCGCTCGGAGGAAGTATTCAAAGAACCTAAGTACAGACAGAGGTAGTCGTTCATGACTTTTTCGTCATAATTACCGACGAAGATATAGGTAAAGTCAGCAGGATTAGCAAAGCGTTCGTGATAGAGTTTTACAGCCTGGTTGAAATCTACTTGGTCAAGGTAGTCCTGTGTGTAGGACAATGGATTCATTTGGTAGGGATCATGGTTGCTGGCGGCATCAAGGAATGCACCGAAGAAACGGTACATAATGTTAGCTTGCAGCATTTTAATTTGTTCTGAGGTCTCCGTTAAAACGAGTTCGCAGGCATTCTTATCTGCACGTGGGTTGGTGAAAAAGGCATTTAGGTATTGGAAGAAGAATTCAAGTTCTTTCGGGGTAGCAGTGCCTTCAAAACTTTCTGTCAGGGCGCCAATGCTTGGGGTAACGCCCGTTCCTTGTTTGGTCTTTAGTTTCTTGGTAAGGGTGTTGTAGTCTAGTTCGGCAATACCACTGCGGTCAATGATGTCGCTGGCAAAATCCAAAGAGGCAAGATCTTTTTCACCATAGAGGGATTTTCCTCCTTTGCTGATGGCGGAGAAAAGAATTTCATCGTTTTTGTAATCCGTTTTCTTCAAAATGACTTCTATGCCGTTAGAAAGAGTCACCTTCGTGGCTTTGACTGCGGGAATCTCTTCCGTCTTTACGATGGAACCGGCTTTCAAAGCAGTTTTATCTACGATTTCCTGCTCTTTGTAGGTGTCTACGTAGGGTTCAACGTCTTCCAGAGATTTATCGGAAATGGCGGCAAGAACTTCTTCCTTCGTAGGTACTTTTACTCCTTCTTTTTCGGGAGCCATGACGATGGCGACAAAATTCTCAGGTGTGACCCATTCTGCAGCCAATGCATTGATTTCATTTAGCAGGATGCCGTCCATCATTTTCTTTGCGTAGTTGTATTCTCTTTTAGCACCGGGGATGGGGTCATGATGAAGATAGTTGCTGACATATTCGGAGGCGAATTGGCTGGATTCTGTTTTATCGACTTCGTTTGAGGCGAGTTCAAGACGATCCAGCAAGGCTGTTTTGGCGCGGTCCAATTCAGTTTGGAGGAATCCGTGTTTAAGAATGCGGAAATCCTCTTTCATGAGGGTTTGAATAGATTCAACGATTTTTCCCTCTTTGCAGGCTGCTTGGCCGCCATACATATCGGTGGTTCCGATGAATTCTGAATAACCTGCACCTGCTCCGATGAACGGACATTTTGAATCCTGCGTCATTTCATCCAAACGTGCTTCATACATTTCATTGTAGAGGTCGATGAGGAGCTGCTTGCGAAAATCGCCGAGGTTCTTCATGGCGAAGTGGGGGAATTTGCGAATAAGCATGATTTGACTTCCAGCAGCTTCCTTGTCGGTGCAAACGGCAACAAGGGGTTCCTTATTCATGCCGATGGGATAGTTCTCTTTCACGCGGGGATTTTCAACGGCGGGGATGTCGCCAAACATGGTTTTGATTTTGGCTTCCACCTGGTTTACGTCAATATCGCCGACAACGATGACGGCCTGCAAATCGGGACGGTACCAATCATGGTAGAAATCCTTGATGGTTTGGTATTCGAAACCTTGGA
>JAZRYC010000042.1:0-6136 GCA_045600525.1 Bacteroidales bacterium | reverse complement strand
GTTCGGGGTGTGGCGCAGTTGGCTAGCGCACTTGCATGGGGTGCAAGGGGTCGGAAGTTCGAGTCTTCTCACCCCGACTGAAAAAAAAGAGACGCATAAGCGTCTCTTTTTTTATACATATTGGTTTTACAGATTTCAAGTATCCAATTTCATGACGGAAGGCTGCGTAAACCACGTCGCCTCTGTGGGCTCCGCAATTCATCGCAGCCGAGATTCAGCATTTTACTTTCCGCTCTTTTCGAGCATGATATTGAGAATTTCCTTATCGGTTTGGGCCATACCGGGATTGGTAATACGGGCCATATTGATAATGCACTTCTCAGGTGTGTCGGCGCAAATGCCGTCGCTGACATTTAGAGCCACATTTTGTGACGCCAACAGGGCATTGGTTAGTGCGGAAGTGGTTGTCATGGCGGCCTTGAGGGCGCAACCCACCTTACCACCATCGCAGATCATCCCCGTAACGGCGCCCGTCATATTTCGAATGGCAAAACCTATCTGTTCATCATTGCCGCCGAACAGCCAAGTCATAGCGGCACAGGCGGCGGTGGCAGAAGCCATAGAGCAGGAGCATACCGCGCCCAATTTGCCGATATAGGCATTGATATAACGATTGATGATATGACCGAAGGCAATGGCCTTGAAGGTCATCAGTTTGGAGGCATTGACGGATTTGGCCACTTCGTAGATGGGAAGTATAACCACCACGCCTTTGGTGCCGGAGCCGGAACTACTCATGGTTGGTCTGGGACAGCCGCCGAGTCGTCCTTCCGCAGCTGCCGCAGCCATCAGCATAATGCGACTTTGCAGACAGTCGGCAAGTACACCTTTTTCAATCTGTTTTTTGAAGGTGGCGGCAACACCAACGCCTCCGACGTGTTCAATATCGTAATTGGCGAGTTCCTCGTTCATGCGTACGCCGTCCATCATAAAGTGCAAATCCCAGCGGGTGGCAGTATCCACCAAGGCGCGAATTTCAGCCACCGTCATTTGCTTGAGACGATCGATGACGTCGTCACCAGAGGCCTGGGTTTCATCATCCTTACGGAAAATAACGGCACCATCTACTGTAGTCTCCACAATATTCGTATGGGCACCGCGAATAATCGTGGTGCCGACGCCTTTGCTCGTTGTCACCATCACCTTCACATACAAATCCTTCTGTGATTCATCTATGCGCACATTGACCACATGGTTGTCCAGTAACTTATAGGCATCCTCCAAAGTCTTAGGCTTGATATCTTCAAGAACTTCCAATTTCTTCTGAGGATTTTTGAGGGTCGCGCCCAAGGCTACGGCCACATCCATACCCATTCTCGGACTTCCGGGAATGGAAACCGACATTCCGTTTTTATAAAGATTGGGGTTCATTTCGGCATAAATGGACTTGACGGTGCCGCCAACAGCCTTTGCCGCATCAGCGGCTGCAAACGCAGCACAAATGGGTTCCGTGCAACCTAATGCGGGAATGACTTCCTGTTTCAGAAGTCGTATCATTTCTCTTTTGTTAATCATACTATGCGTATATTGATGTTTATATTATTTTTCTTTTGGAGGATTTTCAAATATGGATTTTGTCTTTTGCTGGAATGTCAAAACTATAGGATAATGGTCTGAAATAAAGGGAACCCCATAGTTTTGGACAATGGTTCGCATTTGAATAAGGTTTACGGTATTCTTTGAAACGAAGAAGTGGTCAATCAGACTGCTTGCGCCCTTACCGTATGCGTTGTAGGTGTCCGTAAAATCTGCCGACGTGTTTTCCCGAGCAGACACCATATCAATTTTGTTGAGAGGATCAAATATGGAATCTTTCAAGGTAGAGTTCATATCACCACCTAAGAGAACCATTGCAGAATTGGGACACAGGGAGTCTATCCATTGACAAAGCAATTCCACAGACTTTTGGCGGGCCACTTCACCACGATGATCCAAATGTGTGTTGAAGTAGTAGATATCTTGCTTTGACTCACGATCCTGCAAACGGGTGAAGGTCACTGTGCGTCGACAGGCGGCATCCCACCCGTAGGAGGCTTTTTCGGGAGTCTGACTTAGCCAAAACGTATGGCTGTCACGTAACTCGAATCGTCTACTGTCGTAAAACACACCCATACACTCCCCCTCTCCGGCACCGTCCTCACGTCCTACGCCAATCATCATATATTCCGACAGACGTTCGCGAAGGAAAGCCTGCTGGTCGGGCAGCATTTCCTGCACGCCGAAGAAGTCAGGATGGATATCCTGTATCATGCGCACAACCGCATCTTTTCGATTGTCCCATGCGTTTTCGCCATCTTCCTTGGAGAAGCCACTCATACGGATATTGAAGGACATGGCTTTGTATGTAGGCACAGGCTGATTGTTCAACGACTGCGCTGCCAAAGGATGGTGAATAGTTAATAGAAAGCAACTACAAAGAATAAACCAAAGTTCACGCATAGGAAATCAACTTTTTACCTGCATTAAGACACATATGAAATTAGCGTGCAAAAATACATTATTTATGTAAACTCCGCCGAGAGAAACGCTTCATATCCTATTTTTGCACGCCATAAAAATCCATTCGCATGATCATACCGAAATCATCCTCTATCGTTATAAGAAATGCTAATTTTCAGGATTGCCAACTGATTGCCCGAAATGTCCTTTCAGCCGTAGGAATACTGCGGCCAGAAGAAGAACAGATCAATTCATTGGCCGAACTTTGCAGACGTGAGGATACACTTTACAGTTGGAAGAACTCCTTTGTCGCCCTATACGATGACAAGCCGGCAGGGACTCTAACGGCATACGAGGGTGTTGCCTATAGAAAAATGCGAAAGGTGACATTCCCTCTTATGGCAAAATTTTCGGGACATGACTTCAGTGATATGGTGGATGAAACAGGACTGGGGGAGTTTTACATGGATTCCATTGCCGTTTTGGAGGAATATAGACATCGCGGTATTGCCTCAGCCTTACTGAACCACGGCATAGAACAGGCGAGAATATGCGGAGCCTCCGGCGCCACCTTGGCTGTGGACCCTGAAAATGTATCCGCCTTGCGACTTTATCGCCGTCTGGGTTTCACCATACTCGGAGAAATATTCATTTTCAATCATACTTATTGGAAAATGCAATATCCCCTCCCCTAACCTTTGGGGGCATACGACTTTTTTGTACTTTTGCGGCCACTTTTGAATTACGACTTTATGAATAATCGAAAAATCCTTGTCATATACACAGGCGGTACCATCGGCATGATGATGGATCCTGAGAGCAAAGCGCTTATCCCTTTTGAATTCAAGAACATCCATCAGCAACTTCCTATGTTAAAGCTTATTGAAGCGGATGTTACTTTCAAAGATCTTTTGCCGTTGATCGACTCTTCCGATACCAATCCTGACTTTTGGATTCGATTGGCCACAATGATCCAACAGGAATACGAGCATTATGATGGATTTGTCATTTTGCATGGCACGGACACCATGGCCTATACAGCTTCCGCACTGAGTTTCTTGCTGGAAAATCTCTCCAAACCAGTCATTCTCACCGGAGCACAATTGCCTTTGGGGGTGATCCGTACCGATGGTCGTCGCAACATTCTCAATGCCATTGCAATAGCGGCCGAATACATAGACGACAGGCCTATGGTTCCCGAGGTATGCATCTACTTCCAGAATAATCTTTATCGTGGCAACCGCACATACAAGGATGACGCATCCCGATTCAACGCGTTCAGTTCGCCGAATTATCCTAAACTGGCCGAAGTAAATACCCATGTGGACTATCATAAGAGTTGTATTCATTCTGCAACTGAGACCAAACCTTTGCAAGTCCACACTCAAATGGACGACCATGTAGCTATTGTGAAGATATTTCCAGGTATTCGAAATGCTGTTTTGGAATCCGTGTTCAACACTCCAGGACTGCGTGCCGTAGTCATGGAAACCTTTGGCGTAGGAAATGCACCCACCAACGAGGCGTTCTCAGAAATCTTACGTAATGCGGTGCAACGCGGCATTATCATTGTCAATATCACGCAGTGCAAAAACGGCGGCAGTGTGGAAATGGGGCGCTATCTCACCGGCAAACACCTTGCTGACGGAGGGGTTGTCAGCGGTTACGACATGACCACCGAGGCGGCCATCACGAAACTCATGTACCTACTTGGCCAGAATTTTTCTGCAGAGGAAATCAAAGATTACATGGGACGGAGCCTGCGTGGCGAGCTTACTCGCGAAGACTGCGAAAATGATTTTTAATATTTTATTGATTTTTTGATTGAAAAATGTAGTTTTGCATTTGCTTCTTTTGGCTAAAGACATATCAATCAAGGAGGTTATTCATTATTCATAAACATATTCATAAGACAATGAAAAAACTATTTATTTTTTCCATTATTTTATTTTCAGTTATCGCATTAAAGGCCCAATGGGTAACAGATCCTACCCAAAACACACTTCTTGCCAGCGAAGGGACAGATTACAGTGAGATTATTCTTTCCACCAATCCCAGAACAGGCAACACCTTTATGCAATGGTGCGGTTTTTACAGCAACGGTTGGTCTCCATCTATTCAAAAAGTGGACAGCATGGGCAACCCACTGTGGGGAACCAACGGCATTCACATTGATGGCCAGGATTTTGCATCCTATAGTAATGGGGTTGCTATGGTGGCACTTGCCGACGGAGGCGTTGTTAGTGGCTTTGCCAACTACAACGGTGAATGTATTGCCGTTAAGATTGACGAAGATGGCAACTTCGCCTGGGGCAGCGATGGAATCGTGGCCCTTGAAGCAGAGAACTGCATACGCACTGAACTCGTTGCCTGTCGTGAAGGTAATTTTTGGATTCTTAGTAATAATGACAACTCCATTTATCTAAGATGCTATCATTCTGACGGAACGCCTGCTGGAAACCAAATAACCATTTCCGATGACGGTGGTAAAAATATCGCTTTCGGACAAATGGTTCTTGACGACCAAGACAATGTTTTTGTTGTGTATATGAAGCAGCAATATGCTTATTCTTATTACCAGTACAAGAGCATCTGTGTGGCCAAATACGCCCCCGACGGTTCACAAATGACGCGCGAAGAGGAACTCATGTCCACCGTGGCCATCAGCGGCCAAATCTGCCACAACGCATGTCCTGACGGATTAGGCGGCGGCTATGCCTGGATAAGCCATCCCGCATTCAACAATCTGTTCGAAGTCTACTTATTCCATTTCAACAGCGAGGGACAAAGCACTATTTCCGACACCACGGGACTTATTGTTAGCGAAGTAGATTACAGCAACTTTCACTCTGCTCCTTCCGCCAGTTTGGATCCAGTTTCCCATGATTTGCTGATGGCCTTTGTGGAGGTTGATGCGTTCAGCCAAACTCACAACAACATCCGCGTCAATCGTGTTACACCTAGCGGAACAAAGCTCTGGGGCAATGCCGGCATTACCATTGTACCCACCACCACTACAGATATTGCTTCTGTTATGATTGACGCATACCCCACTGGCACAGGTGCATCCGTCATATACAAGTTCAATGACAATTCCATTAAGGCCATAGGTATAGACACCGTCGGAGCAATCGTTTGGGATACCATCTTATCAACTGCTTCTGGCCAAAGAATCGCTTTATGCGATGTTGCTACTGGTTTCCATAACAGCCAAAATATCATCGCCTGGGAAGGCACTCGCAACAACATTTTCGGAATGTATGGACAAAATCTGAAAATAGATTTTGAAATTAATGACGATGATGATGACGATGATGACGATGATGACGACGACGATGATGATGATGTCGCGGTTGATAATTTTGAAAGAAATCCGATTTCCATCTATCAGTCTGGTGACCTATTACACATTTGCGGCGACGACATCCAACGTGCAGAATTGGTTAATTTGATGGGACAGCCTATCGGAACAAACATTTCCTCAGGAAACGACATTATGGTCGGCCAACTGCCTAAGGGAATCTACATCGTTCGCATTTTAACCACAGAGGGTAAAATAGTAAACAAGAAAATACTCATAAAATAACATCGTATTTTCTATCAATCTATATTACTTGGAAACTATACTAAACACAACACATATAGTAAAATGAAAAAACTGTTATTATCTTCAATCATCCTATTGTCAGTCAGTATG
>JAZRYC010000041.1:0-8152 GCA_045600525.1 Bacteroidales bacterium | reverse complement strand
TTCATAAAAAATATCATCAAATTATTGGAAATGAAAAAATAATATGTAACTTTGCAGCACCGTTTTCTTTAGAATTTTTGTTTAACGGACTTCGCAAAATTCAAAGTGACGGCGTGTAAATAGTAAAAATAGAAGTCCCCTGGTGACTATCTAAACAATGTGTTGCATGCAACGGATCCAGCAAAAGCACCTAATTACCCCAATTTACCAGAAGAATACCCGTCTAAACCTACACTAACGAATCATACAACCACACCGTTATTTGTTACAGAATGAAAAAAAGAGTATTTATATATAGTTACATTGCTTTGCTACCATTTGTTTTTTATGGATGTATGTCTCTTTATGTCCATAAGAATATGCAAGAAGGGAATAAGATTGTAGACAAAATTGAAGAATACAGAATGATTCATAACAATTTACCAAATAACTTACAGGATGTTGTACAATCAGAATATGTTGGCGATGTGCTATTTTGCTATGAAAAAGAGTCAGATACTTCTTATATCGTTTGGTTTGGAACGACATTAGGAGAGGGGATGTATTACTATTCTGACACGAAGCAATGGGAAAAACAACTTCGTCCTAGTAAATGAGGTAAGCCATGAAACGTCAAATTTAGATTTACCGTCCAAATGTCAACCTACCATTTATGGGACAGTTCAAAAAAATAATTGAAAAGACACAATAATAATCGAAAAAGTTTACCAATCGGAATAACACCAAAAACCAACCTATAAATGCGACAGAATTGCTCATACACATCCCCTCCTGCGGCCAGGCTGCACAACCCCGCCCTCTCCCTCTGGCTCAGCGTGGATCCGCTGTCGGACAAGTACCCGGGAAGCTCTCCGTATGTGTATTGCGGGAACAATCCGGTGCGGCTGGTGGATGTGGACGGGAGGGAGATTTGGATAGTTGGAGAGGATTGCAATAGGTATCGATATTATAAAGGATATCTATATACTGAGAATGGAGAACGCTACACTCCAGAATCAGGTTCTTTCTTAGCAGATGCCACCTATGCTCTTGATGTTCTTGAAGAAACAAAAACAGGGCAAAAGTTGGTCGGCACGTTTGAAGGAACAGACAAAGACGTCGTGATTCAAAACAGTATAAAAAGTGAATGCAATAATTTGACTACAGACGCAAAAACCGGGAATTTCATTGAGCAAACAATCAATTGGAGAGCGTGCGGGACGGAACTTGAAACCACTTTAGGAAGACAATCATCCCCTATTACTGATTTAGGACATGAATTTTCCCATGTCTATGATAATGCTAAAGGGATTACTCATCTATATGACCTTTATTATCAGGGGTTAAGCAGATCAGAATGGAGGGCTACATATAATGAGAACCTTATTCGAAAGGAATTGGGTATGCCATTGCGCACTACATATCGATTTAATTTGACAATTGATGGCTCTGAGACCCAGAGGCGAGCATACTTGTTAAAAAATGGCAATCCTTATATGCCAGATTTTATGTTATTCAAAAACAACCCTTTGTAAACTAACGGATAATGGATATGAAATATTGTATTCTTATTTTTTTGTTGTTTTTTATGTTTCCCTATAGTGGAATTGCTCAGGCGTATTGGTTTTATCAACAAGGAGAAGAGTACTTCTATGGGATAGGTGAGCGAAAACAATCATACGAAAAAGCGTTTTTATTATATATCAAAGCCGCTGATAAAGGAAGCCCTGACGCTGAATACAAAATTTCCGTTTGCTACCATAATGGTTATGGGGTAGAACAATCTGACCGAAAAGCATTCCTTTGGGCGAAGAAAGCTGCAAAGCATGGGAGCGCCCAATCGCAAAATGCAATTGGCATTTACTATTATACTGGAACTGGATGTACACAAAGTTATGCAAGAGGGATAAAATGGTTAACTCGTTCAGCTAATAGAGGAAATCTTGAAGCGATACATAACTTAGAGCAGATTGGCGGTTATCCTAAGATTATTATTCAGTTTCCTGATGAATAATTTATCCTTTAATTAGGGAATGTTATAACGATAAATCTGGTAATGAAGCGATGAGACAAGCCGAGATTTTGAACCCTGTATTATATGCCTCCCCCTATATGGTTGTTACGCCCAGCGGCTACACAAAGCATTACTTCGTAGGAAATGAGCGTTTTGCCAGCCGTATAGGAGATGGCAAAATCACCAGTATCAGCAGCCACGCGGTGGCAACCTCCTTGCTTGCATCCAAGCAGGCAACCGTGAATGATGCCGCCCCTGACAGCATTGCCCCAAACCAATTCACCTTCCTTCGCACGCTCTCAGCGCGCTGGAGCGAACATCATACGACTTTTTGGCAGCACCCTGATCATTTGGGCAGCGCATCATGGGTTACGGACACCAATGGCCGCGGATACCAGCATCTGCAATACAGGGCTTGGGGCGAACCGTTCATCGATCAGCATGTCTCGGGTGCCAATTACGAAGCTCGTTTTACCTTTTCCGGTAAAGAGCGAGATGAAGAAAGCGGCTTTTGCTATTTTGGTGCTCGGCCGTACAACCCCGCACTCTCCCTCTGGCTCAGTGTGGACCCGCTCTCGGACAAGTACCCAGGAGTGAGTCCGTACGTGTATTGCGCGAACAATCCGGTGCGGCTGGTGGACGTGGATGGGAGAGAGTATATAATTGATGGAGAAGACAGTAAATCAATTAAGGCAGCATTTGCACAACTCCAGGCATCTACTCATTTACAATTAAAGATGGACAAGAATGGGAAAGTGAGGATAATTGGAGGTGAAGCAAGTACGGACTATGATACAAAACTGAAAGAGGCAATCAATAGTTCCACCATTTCAGTAACAATACATACTACTTCAGATGACACTTATGAGGGTTATATCATCCCAGGAGGTTCACACTTTGGAACACACTATGACCCAAAAACTAAGACAGCGAAGACAGAACAAGTCGTCAACCCATACTTGCTTGGTGCTATGGATTTATCCTGTGGGCGTGTGATAGGTACTTCTATGGCGCATGAGGCTCTTGAAGCTTATTTTTGTGGAACAAAAGCGATTGAACACGAAACCAACATTCAGAAAGCCATGCAGGGTAATCCCACATATTATTTATGGGAACAAGCCCATAATTTAGCACCTGAGCAGCCCGATTACACGGGAATATATGGGTGGACGCCAACAGGATGGTATGGCTTAGCGAATTGTCTATATCTATATAACACAAAAATACGGGAGAACCCAGCCATGCCCATACAATTTCTGGTAAAGAACGATTTTTGGCATATGAAAGTGCCTTCTCAATTAAAATAGTGAAACCAAATGAAAAAATTTTTTATTATAATACTGACAATCTATATGTTCGGTGGTTGTATGACTTCCTATTCACAGAACAAAAATTCTATACCTGATACAATCCAAGGCACTATGATTATTGACAGCATTTGGAAGGGAACCGCATATGTCTATAAATCAGACGAACTGTATCAGAAATCGCATTATTATCCATCAACAAGACAGAAACGAAAAGTTATCCTAATAAAAGCACATGTGATTGAAAATCATTATTGGTGGGTGGAAATCATTACTTTAAATAGAAAGAATCACTCACATAGTCAATTACAAATCGGCGAAAAATATGACATGGAGTTGCTACCTCAAATGGCACACAATTTCTTGTATGGAACAAATAAATGGGCGTGGGCGACAATAGGGGAAAAAACATTCCACATAAACCTTGAAATGTGGGCGGGGAATTTGTACGTATCTCCCAATTTACAAGGCATAAAATATATAGAACCCCATTAGGGACGAAATATAAAAGTAAACCTTCAAGATGAAATACGCCTACGACAGCTGGAACAGAATACAGAACATCACCTACCCTGATGGTGAGGTGGTTCACTACAAGTACAACACGGGCGGCATGCTGGATAGGGTTTATGGGCAGGCTGTCGTTTCTAATTCTGTCATAATCAAAGGAGTAATTCCAGGTCCGTCAGGCCCCATTGTACCGTCAGTCCCCACAACGACCTATACGTACAACTACATCGACAGCATACGCTACAACGAGTTCGAGCTGAAATCAGCCATCCTGTATGGCAACGGCACAAGTGCGCAATATTCATACGACATTCTCAACCGGCTGTCCAGACTGAAATTATATGATGCAGCCAACAACTATTTGCAAAATATCACATACTCGTACGATGCCGTCGGCAACATTGACGCTATCCAAAACACAGCCGACAGGATATCCGGCAGCAATCTGGGTGGAACCTATACGTACACATACAAGTACGATGACTTGTATCGTCTGACAACTGCAATTGGAAGTACGAACATACGAGTTCGGGCAACTGAATCAACAGGTTTCACAAGAATACAGTATGCCTCCTATACCCAGAGAATGCGTTACGATAAGGATGGCAAAATATTGTCCAAAACCCAGACAAGCCGCACGTCGCTTAATGGCTCCGACACATATAGCAATACAGCCAACGATTACATCTATAATTCAGGGCAGCCGCACACCGTGCGAGCAACAAGCGCCAGCGAGTTCCGTTGGGACGCCAACGGGAATATGATTGAACAGGATGCTGCCAGAATGAGCTGGGATGAGGAAAACCAATTGAGAGAATACAGCAATCGTCGGTCTCTTGCCGTTGCATTCTATCAGTACGATGCCGGCGGTGAGCGTTTTTATAAGAACACCGGGGAAAGGACAACCCTGGTCGTAAATGGACGACGCGTAGAGATGCCCTATTACCACATCCCGACGCTATACACATCGCCATATCTGGTGGCTACACCGCAAGGCTATACGAAGCACTATTTTATGGAATCAGAACGCTTTGCCAGTAGGATAGGAGACGGCACAATAACAAGCATCAACAACCATGTCACGACAGATGCAGTCATTGCTGCCAAGCAGGCGGAAGTGAATACTTTTGTCCCAGATAGTACGCAGGCGCGCTTGTTGGAAGGGCTTCGCAACCTACCATTCAACTGGAGCAGTCACCATACCACCTTCTGGCAGCATGGCGACCACTTGGGCAGCGCCAGCTGGGTGACTGACACAAACGGTGCCGCATACCAGCATTTGCAGTACATGCCGTGGGGAGAACCGTTGCTTGACCAGCGTAAATCTGGTTACACCTACAATACCCGCTACACTTTCTCCGGCAAGGAACGTGACGAGGAAACTGGATACAGCTATTTTGGAGCGCGTTACTACAACAGCAGCCTCTCCATCTGGCTCTCGGTAGACCCGATGACCGACAAATACCCGAGTTTAAGCCCGTATGTGTATTGCGCGGATAATCCGGTGCGGTTGGTGGACGTGGATGGGAGGGAAATTGGAGACTATTTTAATCTAAACGGAGACTATTTGGGGTCAGACGGTATTGATGACGGAAAAGTATATGTTGTAACAGGCCGACCTAATGGTAGCCCTTGGGCAAATCCAAGAATGCAGTATGATGAAGATGATATTCATCGTGTTCCGGCTTCAAAAGAAAACAGAGCCAGAATGGTGAACGCACTGATAGAATTCGACAAAAAAAATCCCAATGCGGAATGGGGAGGACTTTGTGGCGATGTTTTGGATAATAAGTCGGAAGATTTTGGGACGGAACAAATCGTATGGGGGACACCTGGAGATGCTGGAGATCCTTGTGCACATGGGACAACAATAGCATATAGACAGACACAGGATTATGGCTATAATGGCTACGGAGCTTTCTTTGACTTCCATACTCATGGAAGCGGCAAGTGTGAAGGGAGCCCTGCATGGATTCAAGCGCCCAGTGATATTGACAGGGATAATACATACCAACGACAGCAACAAACATACCACAGATCGTTTGCCGTATTTGCCATGAGTGATAAAAGTGTACATCTTTATAATGGGAAAAGGAACTGTGGCTCTATGTCGTTTGAGATTTTTATCAATATTAGTAGGTAAGTATCATGAGAAAAGTGCTATTTATGGTCTTGTGTGCATTTGCACTTCCCTGTTTTTCCCAGCAAGTAGCGGAGTGGGACAGATGGGATTCCCTCTGCATTACGCATCCACCTTGCATAGGCAATCATATTGATAGCAGTCAGCTTGATTTTTATCGCAATTTCTATGAAACGCTTACACCGGAAGAAAGCAAAATTCCCTTGTGTCGCTATGACTCATTAATTCACAATGCGAAAGATTGGCAATGGTCGGATTCTACTTTCCTGAAGTGTATCCGTTGTTACTGGTATCTGGAACAGATGATGTATCTCAATTTCATTGCGCATAGCAATGAACAGAAGCTGGTATACTACGAATCCCTTAAAGACTCTGTCTTTCTGCACTTCTACCCAAATCGCTTTGCCACTGCTGCAGAAGAGATCCCGATTGACCTCACTCACGCCATTATCTATGGACTACTAGTGAAAGATAATGTCGGTCAGAAACTCTTCAATATGAAAACATATAAAAATGGTTTTGTCCATCATGGAAACAGCAATGAACATGATGCTTATTATTTTATTTTGAAATATGAGGGCATCTATTATTATTTGGGACGTATTTCTTCTGGCGATATTATTGATATCTATATGGGGAATAACGATGCTATAGAACTGCTGCAAACTAGCCGACGCTATAGCCGACAATTCCATGACGAATACTACAGCGATCTCCGTCAATATTCGCACCGCAACAAGAAGATACTACAGAACTGGAAAAAAGGGAAGTACGAGATCTTGAAAAGCAAGTGACGAACTGCTTTTTTTTTGTAAAAAATTCCCTATCTTTGTCCCCGCAATTTCCCCCACAAAAAATCCATAAACCATGCCCCGCACTAACCCCTTAACCCTCAACCCTTGCTTGCGGCGTTGCCGTACAACCCCGCACTCTCCCTCTGGCTCAGCGTGGATCCGCTGTCGGACAAGTACCCAAATCTGTCTCCGTATGTGTATTGCGCGAACAATCCGGTGCGGCTGGTGGACGTGGATGGGAGGTTCGATAGTGAAAGCAAAGCAACAAAATTTCATAAAAAAGCCGTCAAGAGATATGGAGAGAATCGGGTTGGTAATGTCGCTGTTGAAGCTGGTACTTCGTCAAAGCCCAATTATATTTTTACGATTTATGATAAAGATGGAGATAAAGACAAGACTTGGACAAGACCAACCGAATCAGGGATTGAGATATGTGCATTAAAAGGGAATCGCATATCAAGCGGCAGAGAATACCGAAAGTATTCAGGGACTGGGATTAATGTGAAATTGCGTTTTAGTATTGGGGCACAAGCGGGTGGAAAGATTGGGGAATATAGTGTTTCAGCCAATATCAATTCCATTGATTTGATATGGGGACAGACGGGTAGCAACGGGACAAAATGGAACCATGTCAACGATTACGGGGAGACCACACTCCGAAGAGGGGCGTCTCTGGGCCCATTGTATTATAATTATGAAAAAGCGTCAGGTGAAGATCCAACACATTCGTATGGAATAGGAGCAAGTGGGAAATATGGAGAATCTGCCAATATGGGGGTGAGTAACAGAAGAGAAGTCAGCTTCTCAGTTGGGATAGCCATCATCTTTGGATTGCATCTGGATGTTAATTGCAAATGGTAAATATGACGCGATATCTAGGAAATATTCCTGTAGTAGGGAAAGATAACGTTGAAGCGTTTAACTGTTATTGTGAAATCTGCCAAAAGGAGAAGTCTTTTCATTGGGTAAAGCCGTATGGCAACACTATCATTCGGAATGTGATAGATCGGTTGTTTTTCCTTCAACGCGGACTGACACCCAAAGGAATAATGTATTCATTTCACACAAAACTTGTCATTTTTAAGATAAAGAATGTTGTTGAAATTGGCGAATGTGAACAATGCGGTCTCAAAAAAGTGAAGTGTCGCCATTGCGGTCATATCACTGATTTTGATGAATGGCAGGAGGTCTATCAATGCCCGCAATGCCATAAAGAATCATATATGCTTGCGGCGCACCCGCAACCGTGGCACGGTCTTACAATAAAGATAAACGATGATGAGGAATAGTATTGAGTCCTTTCAAAAATCCGTGTTCCAAGCCAAATAAATTGATTATCTTTGCCCCCTCAAAAAAACAATAAAATATGCCCCAACTTTCACCTCTAACCTCTCACTTTTCACCTCCC
>JAZRYC010000040.1:0-37107 GCA_045600525.1 Bacteroidales bacterium | reverse complement strand
CACCCAGTCCCATACGGTATTCTTCCGTGATGACGCCGCGTTCGGCATCAATTTCAGCGTGGTCATAAAGCAGACCGTGAGCCCATCCGCGTAAAATCTTCAAACCTAAATCAAGATTGGAAGGATTATCCAACGGCATCGGAATCATATAGACGGTTTCATCAAAGGAGGTGTATGCGTTCAAGTCGGCGCCAAACACAACGCCGATGGATTGCAATTTGTCAATCATGGTGTTGCCGGACATGCCTTCAATGCCGTTGAAGGACATGTGTTCGGTAAAGTGGGCCAAGCCGCGTTGGTTTTCGTTCTCCTGGTTGGAACCGGCATTGACTGCCAAACGAAGTTCTACGACATTCTTGGGTTGTTCGTTGTGGCGAATGTAGTAGGTCATGCCATTGGCAAGTTTGCCGATTTTAACACGCGGATCTGGATTGATAGGCGCATCTAATTTAACATCCTGTGCGAAACAGCAAGCTGCAACGAGAATGAGACTGAGGAATAAAGTGATTTTTTTCATATTAAATTGGTTTGAATTATTGCAAATCAGGGCTTGTCTTTTTCTTAGAAAAACGAACCTTACGGGTGATAATCAGTATAATGCCCATAATGATTATCAAAGCCAAAGGAATGCCGATGTTGATGATGGAAAGCAATGTTTTCCGATTGCGGATCTTTTCATTGTCCAAAGAGCCGATTTTGAAATTTTTGGCACGTAATTGCAGAAGGTCGTCGTCTGCACATAAGTAGTTAACGCAATTGACAATGAATTCGGTATTGTCAAACATCTTCCGAGTATAGATATCGTAGCCGGCAGGGTAGGGATAGTTGCGCTTTTTGTCAAATGGATTTCGAATGATGTCGCCATCGGAAACGAAAATCTGACGCGTGTACTCTCCCTTAGGACGGAAGTCAAGTTCCTTGATGGTGTCGAATTCCACGGGAAGGATGCCTTTGAATGCGGATTCAAACTGACCTTCCACCAATACGGCCATGGGTAGGTCGCGGAAGGCAAACTCCTGCATATTGGGCTTGGCCACACCTACTTTCAATGTAACAATCGAAGGGGTTGGCACTAATTTGGAACGTTCCGAACTGTACATCAAAATGGTTTTGGTAAGATCGGCATCTTTGCCCACCAGATCAATGCTGCCCGCAAAATCGGACTTTATTTCCTTGATGTTGCGGACGATGGGGTGGTCGCTGAAATGAACGATATCCAGACTATAGGGGAAGGCCATGAATTTGTATTGGGGCTGGTCTCCGATCATACCTACCTGCTGCGGAATGGGCAGACAGCTGAGGTCTTGGATGAGGTTGGGATTAATACGTACTCCGTAGGTGAAGAACAAGTCGTTAATGTATAGGGCGCGCGGCGTGGCGAAAAATTCTGGCGAGCTCTGCAAACTATCCAGCGAAGCCGTTGTGTTGTCAATGAGCCATAGGACTTTTCCGCCGCGCATAATGAATTGGTCAATGATGTATTTATCATACTCTTTGAAGGGCTGTGTTGGCTGGGCCACAATGAGGACATCGTATTTGTTATCACCGAGTTTCAATGTCTGAGAGGTGGAGTCGGCTACGCTGATATTTCGTAAACAGTTGATACGTCCGTCCAACGTGACGCGACTTACATTGTAAAAGCGCTGGAGCTGCATGGCGGTCCAACAGGTACTCCAGAAATCCAATTCGCCGTGACCGTCCAAAAAGGCTACATTGGGTTTTTCAGTCTTGAGTAGTCTTCTAATGGGAGCGACTAAGTTATATTCAAGTTCTTCAATGGAATATTGCATCCAATCGGCACCAGCGGGGTCAGCAACCACCAATTTGGCTGGATATTCGTGATCTCGATAGGAAACGATGGCGCCAGGTATAACCATGTGTGTGGAGTAGCCGTTGGCATCTTCACGACTGATGGGAATCGGATCCAGTCCTTTCTTTACAAATTCGCCTAAAATGGAATTGACTTCATCGTTGTTCTTTCCTTCCAATGGATCAATGAATTCAAAGTACACATTTTTTGAATAGCTGCGGAAATCCTGCAGCATTTGCTCCACCTGTTTTGCGAAAAGTTGGTAGTCGGCAGGTTGATCCTTTCCTTGAAGATAGACGCGAACGTATACTTTGTCTTCAAGATTCTTCAGCATTTCTATTGTAGAAGGAGAAAGGGAATGTCTTTTATCCTTGGTGAGGTCTATTCTGAAGAAAAGATATGAGGATAGGAAGTTGATGGCAATGACTGCAAGGATGGCAATACACAAGCCTAATATGGTGGCTTTCTTAAACTGTCTGCTGCTATTGTTGTTCTTTTTCATGCTGCAATAAATTCAAGGTTACCATTTACGACTGAGGAGGACGGTACGTGTCCCAAAAAGGAAAATAAAAATAACACTGCAGAAATAGATGATATCGCGAGTATCCACAACGCCTTTACTGATAGAGGCGTAATGGTGCTCAATGCCCAGTGTCTTGATGTAATAGCCAAAGGCTCCGAGGGATTCGAAAGAGTAAATGAAGGCGAATCCGAAGGAGAGAATAAAGCAAAGGGCTGCTGCAATGATGAAGGCAATGATTTGGTTGTTCGTTAAGCTGGAGGCAAAAAGCCCTATGGCAATGAAAGTGCCGCCCAAGAAGAGGAGCCCAAGATAGGAACCCCACGTACTGCCCATGTCAATGTTGCCGATGGGATTGCCCAAGAAAAATACCGAACCAACATAAATCAGGGTTGGTATGAGGGCAATGACCAAAAGGGTAAGGCAGGAAAGGAACTTTGCCCAGATAATCTGCATGTCTGTCAGCGGTTTGGTAAGGAGTAAATCCATGGTGCCCGTACGTTTTTCCTCCGCGAACGAGCGCATGGTGATGGCGGGAACGAGGAAGAGAAAGAGAAATTGGGATAGGTTGAACAACCCCTGTAGGTCGGCCAATCCCGATTCCATAACGTTATCAATATTGGGAAATACCCATAGGAACAATCCCGAAATAATGAGGAAAACCCCCATGAAGATATATCCTATGATTGAGCTGAGGAAGGATTTTATTTCTTTAATGTATAAACTGAACATCGTAAAAAAAATTTGGCGGCAAAAATACGATATTATTTTAAACCTGATTTCTTAAGAAGGGCATCTGTCTTAGGTCCGCGTCCGCGGAATCTGACGTACATCTTCATCACATCGTCTGAACCTCCCTTGGATAGAATGCATTCCCTGAATTTTTGAGCAACTTCCGATTTAGGACGGGGGATTACTCCGTCTTTCTTTTTCTTGGCCATGAACAATTTATCGCGTTCCTGGGCAAAAAGTTCAAAGGCGTCGGCTTCCAACATTTCTGCCCATTTGTATCCATAATATCCTGCTGCATAGCCTCCAGAGAAAATATGGGTAAAGGAGGTGCTCATACACGCTTCTTCAACTACAGGCATGACTTCCAATTTATCAAACACTTTGCGCTCCAAGGTTTTCACATCTTCAATGGAAGTTGGATCAATAGTGTGCCACATCATGTCCAAATAGCCAAAGGATAATTGTCGAATGGATGAGTATCCGGCCAGGTATTTGCGCATGGATTCAAGTTGACGGATGTAATGCATGGGAATAAGTTCGCCTGTTTTGTAATGACGTGCGAAATTATTGAGGAATAGAGCGTCAGTGGCCCAGTTTTCGTTCAGTTGGGAAGGAAGCTCCACGAAGTCGCGCGGTGTGTTGGTTCCGGAAATGAATTGGTAGGGGACTTCTGAAAGCATTCCGTGTAAGGCGTGCCCGAATTCGTGAAGGAAAGTCGTTAGCTCGGAAAAGGTGAGTAGGGAGGGCGTGCTGCTGGTAGCAGGAGTGAAGTTCATGACCAAACTGACCATAGGGCGAATATCGTTACCCTTCAAATCCATGTGCTGTTCGTTGAACGAAGTCATCCATGCACCGCTGCGCTTAGTGTCGCGCGGATGGAAATCCAAATAGAGGATGGCCATCAGTTTGTTTTCTCGAGTGACTTTGTAAACTTTGACGTCTGGATGGTAAACGTCCACATCTTTCAATTCTACAAAGGAAAGGTCGTAAAGTTCGTTTGCCAAGTTGAAAACGCCGCTGATTACGTTGTCTAACTGGAAGTAGGGCTTAAGAGCCTCTGTGTTTAAATTGAACAAACTGTCTTTCTGTTTTTCCGCATAATAGGAAAAATCCCAACGTTGAAGTTCGTCGGTAAGCCCATGGGCGCGTGCGAATTCCCGAAGAGAATCCATTTCTTTTTTTGCTTTAGGAAGGGAGGCCGCCTCTAATTCGTTTAATAGTTTGTACACGTTTTCAGGCTTTTGGGCCATTCTATCGTGTAATGCATATTGAGCGTAGTTTTTGTATCCTAAAAGTTCGGCTATTCGTTTGCGGCAGACCAATATTTTTTTTATGACATTGCTATTGTCATATTTCCCCTGATAGGCTTTGTTGCAAGAATGTCTGAACATACTTTCGCGAAGGGATCGGTTGTCTGCGTAAGTCATAATGGCGTTGATGCTGGGTGCGGAAAGATCGAAGACATAGCCTTTCACTCCTTTTTGCTTTGCCTTTTGCGCTGCGATTTCAAGTTCGCTTTCGGGAATGCCAGACAATTCCTCCTTATCGGTAATGTGCATGTACCAGTCATTGGTGGCGGCAAGGGCGTTTTGACCGAATTGCAGTGTCAGCTGGGAAAGTTCCAACGAAAGTTTGCGAAATTCTTCTTTGTCTTTAGCGCTGAGGTTGGCACCATTGTCCACGAAGGCGTTGTACACCTTGATCAACAGCATTCTGTCAGTTAGAGGAAGTTGCAGCAGCTCGTGCTCGTAAACATATTTTACCCGTTTGAACAAGGCTTCGTTTAAGTAAATCGAGTTGGAGTGTTCCGTAATCATCGGCTGTACCTTGTTGGCTATTTCCTGCATCTCCGGAGTGGCATCGCATTCCAGTAGGTTGAAAAATATACCGCTCACTCTGTTTAGGGCTTCTCCTGCATTGTCAAATAATAGGATGGTGTTTTTAAAAGTAGCCGTTTGAGGATTGCGAGCTATGAGGTTAATGTCTTTTTGTGCCATTTTGATGGCAGTTTCAAAGGCAGGGACATAGTGCTCCGGCTTTATTTTGCTGAATGGAGGGGTCTGATAAGGCGTGTTCCATTCGCTTAGAAGGGGGTTGCGATCGGATGACGCGGAAGCCTGATCTTTGGTTTGTGCTTGGATTTGTGTCATGATAAGAAGGGAAAGTAAAAGGATGATGTGCTTTTTCATGTTTTGATTTATTTGTTTTTAATGATGGAGACGATGCAGGTGGCGGCAATGCCCTCCCTTTGTCCGGTAAACCCCATCTTTTCGTTTGTCTTGGCTTTAATGGATATCCGTTCCGCATTGATTTTTAATATTGTAGAGAGAACGGATACCATATCATCAATGTAAGGTTTCATTTTAGGCTGCTCTAAGATGAGGGTGCAGTCAATGTTATTAACCTCCCATGCTCGTTCTTGCAAAAGATTCATTACTTTGGATAACAGTATTTTACTGTCGATGTTTGCGTATGCGGAATCTTTGTCTGGGAAGTGTGAGCCGATGTCTTTGAGGGCGGCGGCTCCTAGAAGGGCATCGCAAATGGCGTGGATGAGCACGTCACCATCGGAATGCGCTGCCAAACCCTGCTCAAAAGGAACACGAATGCCCCCGAGGACAAGAGGTCTGTCGGGGGCAAAGCGGTGTGAGTCGTAACCGAAACCAACACGGAAATCCATAGGCTTTATTTTAGTTTGCCTTGATTCTTAATGGCATCTTTGTTGAAGGATGCGAAATCAAAGGATAAGGTGAAACGCAAGGTGTTGGCCAGCGGATGTTGTTGGCCGTTGGTGGTGAACAGATATGCGAAATCAATGGCGAAGATATTGTATTTGATACCTGCACCTACAGTAAGGAACTGACGATTGCCTTTATATTGGCTTTCGTGGAAATAGCCGGCTCTTACGAAGAGAAGGTCTCTGTAGCTGTATTCGGCACCCAGTGCCCAAGAAAATTCAGCCATTTCTTCTCCAAAGGCACCTCCCTTGTAGCCAATACCGGGAGCATCGTAGAAGGATTGAATCATACCTTGTGGAACAGATACGTCAGGATTCATGCCGTAGGCAATGATGGGGTTGTTGAATTCATCATATTGGATGCGTCCGCTCTCATCGGTGGCATAAACAGGGTTGGTGGGGACCAGCAACTTATTGGTTTCACCCGTGATTGACAGTTTGTTATAATCATCGAATGCCATTTCATAACCGAGACCAAGTTTGAGGTTGGCGGGCAGGAAGTCGCGGCGCAAGGTACCAGAGGAGTAGGACATCTTGTTACCCATGTTGGAAATATACAAGCCGGCACGAAGTGTGCTGTTTGCCAAACCTTTTGCTTTGAAATCTTGTTCGTAGAAGAGGGAAAGGTCGGCGGCACCGGCCAAACCAGCCTTGGTTTCTTCACCTGCGACAAACTGATTGGAGGTGAGGTTGGAATAAATAAAACGCGGCGTGATGGCGATGGATAATTCGTCAATCAGCTTACGGGAATAGGTCAGGTCGATAGAGAATTCATTCGGTCTCTGCTCACTCATGGTATGGCCTTGGTCATCCGTAAAGGTGATGTCTCCTAATGAGAAATAGCGCAGAGACAAAGCGATAGCATCCATAGGAGTGACTTTGTAGTATGCACTGAGATAGGCCAAATTGATGTCGGATACAAGGTTGTGTAGCCATGGACTATAGGAAACACTGACACCGAAAGTGTTGTCGTTAAAAACGTATTTTGCAGGGTTGTAGGCTTGAGAATTGACATCCGCGGATGTTGCACATCCCATGTCTGCCATACCTCCGGCTCTGGAGTCTGGAGCGATAAGTAGGAATGGCACGGCCGTTGTAATGGTGTTTAGTTCTTTACCACCAAGCTGCCCCGGGTTGATCTGAGCATGGACCTGCGGTAAGAAGAGTAACGCGATAAGCGTAAGGACGGATAATGTTTTTTTCATTGTTGATTATTTTTTAGATTATAAATCAAAATTTAAAGTTGGACAAAACGACATAACGTCGATTTCTTTAGATTATTTTATAGGATGACTAATTTTTCTATTTTTTCTGCCACTTGGTTGTTTTGGTCGCGCACGCGCACCTTATACATATAGACGCCTTTGCCTATTTTATCGCCGTAATCGTCCAATCCGTCCCAGCTGATGCCGTTGCATCGATTCCCTTCAAAATATTGTGATGTGCTGATGGTTTTGATTAGTTTTCCAGAGATGGTGTATATTTGGATGAGGATGTCAAACAAACCTCCGTTTTGATTCTGCTCGAAGTAGAAGTCGGTATGGGTGGTGAAGGGATTGGGATAGTTGAGTACGTGGCTGAGTTCGAGTTTTTCGTCAGAAACGACTTCGAAGGTTATGTCACTTTCTGAGTGGTTGTTGTTGATATCCCAAGCTCTTAACGAAATGGTGTGTGTGCCAGGAGTGAGTTCGTCCAAGCTGTATCGGACGGTCCCCATATTGAAACTATCCTTCTCGGTTTGGTAGTAGTCGTTTAGGACGATTTGCGATTCGGTGGCGTTGTCGATGACGGCAGTAATGTCGTGCCCGATACCGTTGCCCGTGGTGTTGATGCCGTAGTTGTCTTTGATTTTGGCAATCAAGGTGGAATTGGGGCCGACGACACCTCCATTGACGAAGTTCTCGTCGTTAAGGAATAGTTCGATGGTGGGACCTTCTTTGTCTTCAAGTCCGTTGGTGTCGGTGCCTCCGATGATGAAGTCGGTGAAGGCGCCTGCTCCGTCTTGGTTGCTGCTACAGGCGTAATAGCTTATTTTGCCGTTGCCGAAATTGTAGTCGATGTCTTTCGGTACATAGAAGGAAAAAGAGAATCTGCCGTTCTTGACGGAACAGTTTCCTTTGAAAAGAATGCTTTTTTGTACGTCGAATTCAAAAGGCATACTGTTGGGGTCATTGCCCAAAGTGGAGGTCTTTACCTTTTTATCAAATACAGATGGATAGATACTTCCGTTAAAATCAGAGAGCAATTGATTGTCGTGGTCTAATATGCGTCCGCTGATGGTCACTTTGGAGAGGGCACGCAGGGTGTCCTGCATGTCGTGGGTGGCGTGGTGGTTTATGGAGTCGGTAACAACCTTGTAGGTTGGTACGGCTAAATGTATGGATGGATCTCCTAACAAGACGAACATTTTTACCGAGGTGGATGCGCCGCCTTTGCTGTTTTTGGTGATTCGTTCCAAATCACCAATCGTGTGAAAATGACCCTCTTCTTTTTCAAACATTTTACTGAAAAAGGTATTTCCGAATGAGTTGTTGGGGCCTGACCAGGCTTCGCGCGTAGTGGTGATGATGGCAATCGTTCCCCCGTTATTGTTAAAATAGGCGAGTTCTGCGGGAGAAACGGCCGGCCGATCGTAATATCCGAAAGTGCACGAGAGGGTGAGCATGGCCGGAAGGTTGTACTTGTTGGTCCATTTGTTGATGTCGGAGTTTTCCAAAATGCGTTCAGCCGCCCATCCGTCTTTCCCGCTGTGACCAATGTAGGTAAAAAATAAAGAACCTCGGTTCATTCGATTGTTGATGGCCGAGGTGACTTCCGGATAGCGCTGTCCGCCGGCGTTGGAAACCTGTTGGTAGGCGTCAAGGTATATTTTGTCGAAATTGATGTTCGGATTGGAATTCTCGATGATTTGCGAGAAAAAGTCCGCATTATTGACGAAATCATTGTATTCCTCATCGTCAGCCACAAATGCCATGATATTTCGCCAATCACTGAAGTTGGATATGACGGAGGAGGATTCTCCTACCAGATTTCTCTTTTCGGTATAGGCGATGCTTTTGTCCACGCCGGCTGTGGCCTGGGCAATGGTGGAGGCGGGGATTCTTCCTACGGCAATGTCATAAAGCCCGGTCCCGCTTTCATATTCACCGTCGTCCAAAAGGGCGAAAGCGTCGTCATTGGCATAGAAATCTATTTCGGCCACTTTGTTGAATTTTGTAGGATGCTCGTAACCGGGCACAAAGATGGAGGTCCCATTGACTCTTCCTCTATAATCATAGGAAGGCCGCCCAACCAATAGGAGATATTTGGGATATTGGTGGTTGGTCTTGTCGTATATGAGCCGCATGTAGTCTCGAATGGCCATGGGGTCTAAAGAGCCGCTGGAAAAATCATTGTACACCTGCTGGGTGGTTACCACTTTGACGGAAAGTCCGTCGTTGCTTTGTCGGAAGGAGGCCAGACGTTTGGCTTGGGCGAGAAAGTCAGGATGGGTTACAATGACCATGTCCACCGCACCTGTGGAGAAAAGATCTTGATTGGGAACTGCCTCTCCCGGGGTGATGGATAGATATTCAGATCCGTCAAATGCGTAGAAAAATCGTAATTCGTCTGTGGGTGTCTTAAAATAGAGATTGCCATTGCTTCCAGACAAATATTGCTGTGTACAG
The DNA here is from genome assembly GCA_045600525.1 of Bacteroidales bacterium. Lineage (GTDB taxonomy): Bacteria > Bacteroidota > Bacteroidia > Bacteroidales > WCHB1-69 > F23-D06. The sequence goes on along the minus strand of JAZRYC010000040.1, from coordinate 27,640 downwards.
TTTGCTGGATCGGTGACATCCCATACTCGAGTGTTTCCGTCCGCATGTCCTATGTTGAATTGAGTGATATTGCCTGATCCTACAGTTGATGGGTTGCAGAAAGGGAATTGGGCTGAATGCATTGAAAGATTGCAGGGGACTTCTAGCTCAATCCAATTGAGATATGCGGAGGAGGTTGTCGTAGGCTTGCTGAAAGTAAGGGATATATTGACACGCGAGGCGTCGTTGCTAAAATAGAAGTCGTTTTGTGCGATGTTTGCCATAATACTGGGCGCGATGCTGGGAAGACTCATGGAGCCAATGGAATTTTGGTTTACTTTGATCTGCATGTTTGAATAGTTGGAGGAAGCGCTGGCCACCGACAGGGTGAGTCGGCCTGTTCCCTGCTTATACCCTGGAACGTCAAATGCGTATGCGTACTGGGTGGTGATGTCAAAGAGGTCGCCAAACCATTCCCGACCCGTCTCACTCATGTTGTAGATGTCGTCTTCCAAAAACACGAAATGAGTGTAGTCATTGGCAGTCTTATTGGCCGAAAGAGATTCGTTATGGGTGGTCTGGATACGCTTTTTCTCGCCAACGCCGGCGCTGCTGGTAACAAAATAAGTCGTTTGGTCAGAATAGATGTTTGTGAGGTGGGTAAGTGAATGACGAGTGGTGTCGTAGAAAATAGTATGCGGAGATTCCCCATAAAAAATGAAGTAGTCGCCCGCCTCAAATTCGCCATCATTCCCATCGAATATTTGTATGGGAAGTTCTCGTAGTCCCTGAATGTCCGACGCCGTGCTGGATTCGGCAATCATTTTGCCTCCGTTTCCGAATAAGGCCAGCTGAGAGGAACGAATGGGTGTGCTCATGCCCATACTGAGGAGGTCATCGTAGGAAACTTTGTAGATACCGGTTTTCTGTATGGTGAAATTGTACCAGCGCCCCGTGGACAAGACAGATTTGGCGGGATGGTCGGACTTTGCCGCGTTGTGCTTCGGATTTCTCCCTTGAATGCGGAAGGAAAGTGAGGTGACTCGTTGAAAAGTCCCTTTCCCGGTTTGTATGATGGGAACGAAACTTATCAGCGCAAAGGTGTTTTGCCCTTCGTGTGCGGAGTAGGCGTCAATAGAAAGAGTTCCGTGGACAATTCCTTCAGGAATGAGGGAATTGTCGTGGGCGTTCATGCCCTCGTATACGATGTCGGAAACGGATATGTCGTAGTCGGAATAGAAATTATCAACCGCGATTTTTTCATAAAAGCAGGGTAGCGAACCGTATGTGCTGAGGTAGGTGGCCCCGTCAAAATGCAGAAATTCCACTGGATTATCTTCGTGAAAGTTGCTTACAATATTGTCGGACCAAGATATTTTTACTGTTTTTTCAATTTTTTGTGCCTGAATTTCAAATACTTGAATGAAAATTAGGCATAAAATGCAAAAGGGTACCCAAGATTTTCTTTTCATCAATCGTTATTTAAAAAAAGCATTGAATGCAATTTTATTAACGAAACAACGTTGTAATTATTGCAACACCTTTCCAAAATATATATATAAGGGAAAGATAGTTTTACAAAATAATTTTGTATTTTTGCCCGCTAAATTAAAAAAGTGACTATGCGTAATCGAATTATAATCTTATTGACGGCAGTCATGGCTCTTGCTTCACTACGCGTGAGTGCGCAGGATGCGATGTTTTCGCAGTTCTATGCTAACCCATTGTATTTGAATCCAGCCTTTGCGGGTACGAATATTTGCCCCCGTTTGTCCTTTGAGTTTAGAGACCAATGGCCTAATCTTCCAGGCAACTTTATGACGACGACGGCTGCCTTTGACGAGCATTTTGATAAGATCTCTGGTGGCGTTGGTGTTTTGATCTTCCACGATCGTGCTGGTGCCAACGGAGGCTATTTGAATACTTCCTCTATTAGCCCGATGTATTCTTTTAAGGCGCAAATCGCTAAGAAATTTGCCATTCGTTTGGCTGTTCAGGTTGATTTCCAAGATAAGTTTCTAAATTGGGACAATCTTACTTTTGGAGATATGATCGATCCCCGATATGGTTTTGTCTACCATACCAACGAAACACAACCAGAAAGTCTTCATCGTTGGAGATGTGGTTTTTCTGGCGGTTTTTTAGGTTATACACCCCATGTCTATTTTGGTTTTGCCGCACATCATTTTGCTTCTTTCGCCATGGATGGACGCTCGGAAAGTTATCTTGATGAAAGTTTTGCTGGTATGTACGATGTTCTTCCGGTAAAATGGACGGCTCATGTGGGCGCACATTTTGATTTGAAACGTAAAAGCAAGAAGGAAACGTCCTTTGGCGATATTTCCCTCAGCCCTAACTTTATTTACCAGCACCAAAGGTATTTTAATTACTTCAATTTCGGATTGTATGCCCAGTTCTACCCGTTTACAGTGGGTTGCTGGTATCGTTTCTCACCTCCTTATAAAATGGTGGAAATGGTTGGTAATAATGCTATTGTCAATAAAATCAATAATAGCGATGCCGTTATCTTGATGTTTGGTCTCGAATATAAGTGGATTAAGGTCGGCTATTCCTATGATATCACGGTTGGTCAGTTGACCAGTGTGACGGGCGGTGCCCATGAAGTGTCCTTGCAAGCCCTTCTCCCATGCCCTGAGAAGCATAAAGCAATCAAGGATTTAAAATGCCCGTCATTTTAATGTGTAACAAATTTCTTGTTTTACGTATAGATAAGTTTGTGTCAAAAAGCAAATAAAAATTACAACAATGAATAAAGTAACTAAATTAACAGGTTTGTTTATCTTTATGGCTCTTTTGGGAACGCTGGCTTCCTGTAAGAAGGAATCCTCTCCCACTACGGGTTGGAATTACAATGATGCTAAGAACGGAGGTTTTGAGGTTGCTCCCTTTGAGGAACAGGCCACGGGTCCCGGTCTGGTGTTCATTGAAGGTGGTTCCTTTGTTATGGGTGCTATGGAAGAGGACGTGATGAAGGATTGGAACAACACTCCTCATCGTGTTTCCGTTGCTTCCTTCTATATGGATGAATGTGAAATCTCCAATTTGGATTATCGCGAATATCTTTATTGGTTGGAAAGAGTGTTCATTCCTCAGGATTTGAAGGTCGTTTATGATAACGCTGTGCCAGATGAAAATGTATGGCGTGAGCGTTTGGGCTATAACGAGCCTGATGTGGATTACTATTTCCGCTATCCTGCCTATAACAACTATCCCGTTGTCGGTGTGAATTGGCTGCAGGCTACGAATTACGCCGCATGGCGTACCGACCGTGTCAATGAGAAAATTCTCGCCGATCGCGGTTATGTGGAATATAGTGAGACACCGACCGCTGAAGGTTATTTCAACACGGATGCCTATCTGACATACGAAACCTATGAGGCTGAAGGAGAAAAACGCCTTCGCTATATCTCTTCCGGTGAATACCGTAATGTAAAGATGGAAGATGGTATTTTGCTGCCGAAGTACAGACTGCCGACAGAAGCAGAATGGGAATATGCTGCTCTCGCTTTGGTGGGCAATACACTTAACGAACGCGTTCTCGAACGTAAGGTCTATCCTTGGAATGGTCAGCAGCTTCGTACCGAAGACAAAAAATATTATGGAGATTTCATGACCAATACCCGTCGTGGTCGTGGCGACCTTATGGGTGTCGCAAGTTCTTTGAATGATGCCGGTTTCAAGACCGTCGGTGTAAAAGATGGTTGGCCTAATGACTACGGTCTGTATCAAATGGCTGGTAATGTGGCAGAATGGGTGATGGATGTGTATAGACAGACTTCCCATGATGAGGTTTCCGAATTCAACCCATTCCGTGGTAACTATTTTGAAACGAAGAAACTTTTGGAAGACGGTACGGTGGCTGAACGCGACAGCGTGGGTAGAATACCTATGGTTCCTGTATCCGATTTCAAGAATGATAGAAGACGTAACTATCGTGCTGCTGATAATAAGAACTATTTGGATGGCGATTGGCAGTCATTAAAAGATATGGATAGCTGGATTGGAGCTAAGGATGATTTCACCTCTACGGATAAGATGTACCGTAAAGATGATGCAGCCTATGCCTATTCATTGGTTAGTGACCGTGCCCGTGTGTATAAAGGCGGTTCTTGGAGAGATATCCCTTATTGGTCAGCTCCAGGCTCAAGACGTTATTTGGATGAAGACGAATCAGCAGATTACATTGGCTTCCGTTGTGCAATGGCACGTCTTGGTACTCAATCGAAATAATATATGAATCTATATGATAAAAAAAGCCGCTTCATTGAAGCGGCTTTTTTATGGCATTTCTGTTTATTCCTCAACAACAGGATCTGTTCCTTTAAATATCATCACCTCCTCATCACCGGCAAACAGGCGCAACGTGCTGTCGGTAATGGAAAATGTTTTAATGTTCATCTTCAACGCTTTGAAAAAGGCTTTCTCGTTGGTCATATCCTGACAAAGTCTTTTGGTGGCACCGGAATATTCCAGCTCTAATTTCTGTTTCTTTGAAAAATATTTCCCAAAAAATGTGTTGCAACCAGAGTTTCCAGAATAACTCCCGTCTTCTCTAAAAATGATATAGGGTTGGACTCCCTTTTCCGATATGGATTCACCATTGATGGCTACCAGATTCCATTGTGTGTTTTGTAGTGGTAGGTCATGAGCCACACTTGATTTCTGAGTTTTGCATCCGCCAAGGCAACATACCGCAAGACCCAGTAACATTAGTTTAAATTTCATAGGTGTTTGAATTAGAAATAGGTTTGTATTTTTGGTTTATTGATTCTATAAAGTCAAGAACAATGTCTTTGCCCGCGCCTGTCTCTGCAGATGTGGCCATCATGAGCGGCATTTCTTCCCAGGTTTCCGAAAGTTTGTTTTTGTATCGCTGGATATTACCCTGCGTTCTCCCTGTTGATAGTTTGTCCGTTTTGGTGAATATGATAGCAAAGGGAACACCGTTCTCACCTAAGTTGTCTATGAATTCCAAGTCGATTTTCTGTGGCTCCAGCCGGGAATCTACCAAAACGAATACGATTTGAAGATTTTCTCGTAGCAACAGGTAGTCGCTGATCATCTTCTGCCATTTTTCTCGCATGCTTTTGGAGATTGTGGCATATCCATATCCTGGTAGATCTACCAAATACCAGCTTTTGTTAATGAGAAAGTGGTTGATTGTTTGTGTCTTTCCTGGCTTGGAGGAGGTCTTGGCCAATTTTTTGTTGTTTACCAACATATTGATTAAGGAAGACTTCCCTACGTTTGAACGTCCGATGAAGGCATATTCCGGTAGATTGGCAGTTGGACATTTCCGCCAATGGGTAACACTTTGAATGAATTCAGCACTTTTTATGAGCATAAGGCGTTTGTGAGCTAATTTATCTACGGGCTAACCATCCGTTAGGATTGAGGTAGCTGCTGTTCTTCCAAATTTCAAAATGCAGCTCGTACGTGTTTGTTGTGGCATTTTTCGCCACTGTCCCGATTTGCTGTTTGGTAGTTACCTTAGAACCTTTTTTTACGCTGACGCTGGCCAGATTTTGGTATACGGAAATGTACTCGCCGTGGCGGATCATAACCACCTTGGTTCCCATCACATCCATTACGGCACTGACCTCTCCTTGGAAGATGGCTCGGACGGGAGCGCCGGCATCCGTCATAATGTCAATGCCTCTGTTTTCAATCATGACCGAAGGGACGTCAGGATGGGCGTAATTGCCGAATTCGCCGACTTTGGCTCCTTTCTGCACCGGCCATGGCAGGTTCCCTTTGTTATTGACAAAGGATGTGTTCAGAGTTTGCTCTTCCGGCGTGAGTGCGATAGTGGCGCTACTGCGCGTGTTGGCCGAACTGCTTGTACTGCTGCTCTTGTTCGTGCTGCCGGAAGAAGTGGAGGATTTGGTGTTGCTGCTCTTTGCATTTGCTGCCCGCTTGGCATTGGCAGCGGCAATTTCCGCATCAATGGCTTTTTTTATGGCAGCGTCAATTTCCTTTCTCTTCTTTTGTTTGGCTTTAAGATCTGCACTTAATTGCTGGGATTTCTTTTTAAGCTGTTCCGCATTTTGGCTTTTTTTTCGGCGGTCTAACTCCAATTGCTTGATCTCCGTCTCTTTGCCAGACAATAAACGAAGCTTCTCATCTTTAAGGGAGATGATTTCTTCGTTTTTCTTCTGTAATTCAGCTTGCGTCTTGTTGATTTTGTCCGCCTGACTGCGTACATTCTCAGAAAATACGGTGTAAAAGCGGATCCGGCGGAACATTTGCGTGAAATCATCGGATGCAAGAATGAAGGTCACTTTGTCCATTAGCTTGCGATTGCGGTAGGCCATGTACACCACTTGGGCGTAGTCTGCCTTCATGTAATCCAACTTTTTCTGGAGATTTTGGATGAGCTGCTGGTTGAGCTCCTGCTGCTGCTCCATCTGCATGATTTCCTCATTGAGCGCAGTGATCAGTTTTTCACGATTGGATATTTGCTGTCGGAGGACGGCGATTTGCTGTAAGGAGGCTTTCTGATTTTTCTCCGTTTTCTTTAGCAGGTTCTGCGTGTTGGCAATTTCCGTTTCCAATTTTTGCTTATCCTTCTTTAACTGACTGCTGCTCTTGCTTTGAGATAGTCCCCATTGCGGTATGGATAAACATATGACTATGAATATTAGATTGACAATAGATGCTTTAAAACGGCTGTTTGGCTGCATTGAAATAAATTTTAACTTGCAAAAGTACGCTAAACCATTATGAGATTGTCTTCTGCCCACCGTTTTTTATAAACGATAGAATGTTAAATATAATACGAATGTATGCATTAAAGATGGATAGTTCCTTAAATTTTTTATGTACCTTTGCAACCTAATTTTTGAAATATCATTATTATGCGTAACGCTCGTATTTTCATTGAAAAGAAACCTGGCTTCAATGTGGAGGCCGTTAGTTTGAAAGAAACCCTCAATCATAATTTTAACCTGAATATCAAAGAACTACGATTGCTGGTGGTCTATGATATCTTTAATGTGGATGATACTTTGTTGGAAAGAGCCAAGGTGGGCGTGCTTTCCGAACCGGTGGTTGATAATATCTATGAAGACTTCCCATTGGAAGGCAAAACATATTTCGCCGTGGAATTCTTACCCGGCCAGTTCGACCAACGTGCCGATAGCGCTATGCAGTGCCTTTCCCTTTTGGATCCTAAAACGGAAGCCGTTATTAAGAGTGCAAAAGTCTATGTCTTTGATGCGGATTTTACTCCCGAACAATTTGCCAGTGTGAAAAAGTTCTGCATAAACGAAGTGGAAGCCCGTCAAAAGGATATGAATGTACTGGAATTGGCTGAAAATCCCGATGTCCAGGATGTCCCCGTTTATGAACAATTCAACCAATGGAGCAAAGACGAATTGGAAGCTTTTCGCGTGAAAATGGGTTTCGCCATGTCTTTGGAAGACATCTGCTTTATTCAAGAATACTTCAAAAATGAGGAAAAACGCGAACCCTCCGATACGGAACTCAAGTTATTGGATACCTATTGGAGCGACCATTGTCGCCATACGACCTTTGAAACAGAATTAGCCCATATTACATTTACACCCTCCAATTTCCAAAACCAAATCCAAGCTGCGTACAACGACTACCTTGAAATGCGCAAGCAGGTTTATAAGGACCGTGTGAAACCGCAGACCCTGATGGATATGGCTTCCATCAATGGCAAGTTCGAACGGATGTCCGGCAATTTGGAAGATATGGAGGTTTCCGAAGAAAACAATGCCTGCAGCATCTATATTGATGTGGATGTGGATGGGAAAATAGAGAAATGGCTGTTGATGTTCAAGAACGAGACGCACAACCATCCGACGGAAATCGAACCGTTTGGTGGAGCTGCCACCTGCGTGGGTGGTGCGATTCGTGACCCGCTGAGCGGCCGTAGCTACGTCTATCAGGCTCTCCGCGTGACCGGCGCCGGCAACATTAACGCGCCGATGAGCGAGACTCTTGAAGGCAAACTCCCGCAGTCTGTGATTTCCAAAAGCGCTGCATCCGGCTATTCCTCATACGGCAACCAAATTGGTTTGGCAACTACGCACGTACGCGAAATCTATCATAACGATTATCAGGCCAAACGTCTGGAAATCGGTGCCGTGGTAGGTGCTGCGCCCGTTGACCACGTGCGTCGCGACACACCGCAACCCGGCGATGTGGTCATTATGTTCGGTGGCCGCACGGGTCGCGACGGTATCGGAGGCGCAACAGGCTCTTCGAAGGAACATAACGAGAAATCTCTCGATACCTGCGCCGCTGAGGTTCAGAAAGGTAATGCCCCTGAAGAACGCAAAATCCAACATCTCTTCCGTCGCCCCGAAGTAACCCGTCTGGTGAAAAAGTCCAATGACTTCGGCGCTGGCGGCGTCAGCGTCGCTATCGGCGAGCTGGCCGACGGTTTGGATATCGATTTGGATACCGTAAGAACAAAATACAAAGGTCTGAATGGCTCAGAAGTGGCCATCAGCGAATCTCAGGAACGTATGAGCGTCGTGGTGGACCCCAAAGACGTCGAGGTGTTCTTCGACTATTGCCGTCAGGAAAATATTGAAGCCAATATCATTGCCCACGTGACAGATACCAACCGCCTGCGTATGACGTGGCGCGGCAAAACCATCGTTGACCTCAACCGCGACTTTATCAATACCAACGGCGTGCGCCAGAAGACGGAAGTCGTCATCAACGCTGTGCCCGACAATGTGTTGGAAGGCCAACCCGTAACAGGCGACACTATGCAGGAAAAAGCTGTCAGTGTGCTGACCAATCCGAATGTGGCTTCTCAAAAGGGCCTCATTGAAATGTTCGACGCAACGATTGGCGCTACCACCGTGCTGATGCCGTTCGGTGGCAAAAACCAATTGACGGAAGCCCAGGTTTCCGCTCAGAAACTTCCCGTCTTGCACGGCCATACCAACACGACAAGTATTATGGCGTTCGGCTATAACCCGTACATCGCGTTGCGTTCCCCGTTCCACGCCGCTGTGTATGCTATTTTGGAATCTATGTCCAAGATTGTGGCCACAGGTGCTGATTATCGCAAAATCAGATTCACCTTCCAAGAATATTTCGAGAAGATGGGCCACGAACCGACCCGTTGGGGCAAACCTTGTGCCGCTATGCTCGGCTCTGTTTGGATGCTGCACCAGTTCCGCCTCGCTTCTTTGGGCGGCAAGGACTCTATGAGCGGTACGTTCAAGAAAATGAATGTCCCACCGACATTCGTCTCATTTGCCATCACTACTGAAAATGCGGGGAATATCATTTCTCCTGAATTCAAACAAAAAGGCAATCATATCTATTTGATAAAGAATAAAATCGTTGATAATCTTCCCGATATTGACTATACGAAGCGCGAATTTGAGTATATGCGCGAGAACATTCTCAACGGCAAGATTGTTTCCGCTTTCACGCTGCAATACGGCGGTATTATGGAAGCACTTTGCAAAATGAGTTTCGGTAACGACCTCGGCTTCAACGTGAATACCGCTGTTAATCTGTTTGATTACGGTTATGCAAGCTTCGTGGTGGAAACAACCGAAAAGCTGAATTCCGAGTTCGCTGTTGAATTGGGTGTGGTTGATGACCAATTCATCGTCAATGGCGAAGCTATGGATAAGGCAGCCTGCCTGGCCGCTTGGCGTGGCGTATATGGAAAACTTTATCCGGAGATGGCTGCCAACGAAACGGCCTCCACAGGCTCTGAATTTGCAGTCAACAGCAAGTGCGCACCAGTGATGAAATCGCCCGTCCGCATTGAAAAACCCAAAGTCATCTTGCCTGTGTTCCCGGGCACAAACTGCGATTACGACACAGCCAAAGCCTTTGAAGATGCTGGTGCCGAGCCGCGCATCTTTGTTTTCCGTAACCTTAATGAAACCGAAATCAACGGTTCCATCCAAGAGTTGTCAGCTGCTATCCGCGAATCTCAGATTTTGGCGCTCAGCGGCGGTTTCAGCTCCGGTGACGAACCTAACGGCAGTGGCAAGTTTATCGCTACGGTGTTGAACAATGCGGAGATTAAGGCGGCTATTAACGACCTGCTTGCGCGCAAGGGACTGGTTCTCGGTATCTGCAACGGTTTCCAGGCTTTGGTGAAATCCGGTTTGCTTCCTTACGGACGTTTGGGTGATATCACTCCCGAATCCCCGACGCTGTACCGCAACAACATCAATCGCCACATCTCCCGTCTCGTGCGCACGCGCATCGCAACGGTGGCTTCTCCTTGGCTCACCTCTTTCAAGGTTGGCGATATGCACAACATCGCCGTCAGCCATGGCGAAGGCAAATTCGTGGTCACTAAGGAACTGGCCAAGGAGTTGTTCGAACACGGACAGGTGGCCTTCCAATATTGTGATGAAAACGGCGACGTGAGTATGGACCCCGCCGACAATCCGAACGGCTCATTCTACGCCATCGAAGGCATCGTTTCCGCCGACGGACTCATTCTCGGCAAGATGGGCCACAGCGAACGTAAGGGCGAAAATCTGTACAAGAACATTGAAGGCGACAAGTTCCAAGATCTTTTCAAAAACGCTGTGAAGTATTTTAATGATTAATGGTTAATGGTTAAAGATGGGGGATTATTCGTATTCATTTGAGAAATTAGATGTTTGGCAGGAATCTCGTAAATTGGTGAAAATCGTTTATGAGTTGATTTTAGGATAGTAAAACAACAAATAGATGTTGTTGCAAAACTTTTAAGTGGTTTGAAAAATTATAAAGAGACGCATTAATCAATCATCACCCCACCGTTCATTAACCATTAACCCTTTAACTTTAACCAAATAATTATGAGAATTGAACTTCAGGTTGCGGACATTCATGCGGCGGCCCAGCCGTCGGAAGCCTTTTCTTTGATACTCAAGGAAAAGGAGGGCGAGCGATATGTTCCCATTATCATCGGAATGAGTGAGGCCCGTGCCATTTTGGTGGAACTGAATCAGTCGCCAACCCACCGCCCCCTGACCCATGAGCTTTTTGTGTCTCTTGCTGATAATTTTGGCTGTTCGTTAGTGCAGGTGGATATCGTGCATTATGAAAATGGTGTTTATTATACTGATATGACGATGATACGTGAAGATAAGACCCTTTTCCATCTGGATGCCCGTCCGTCAGATGCCATCGCATTAGCATTAAAATTCCATGCCCCATTCTTTATGGATGCCGATATTTTTTCGGCAAATAGCATGATTGATAAAAAATCGGAAGAAGAAAAATCTGATGAATTTAATAATCTTTTTGATTCTTTATTAAATATGGAAGATACAGGGGATGTGACGGAGTCCTTTATTGAGCAAAAGCTAAGGGAAATGTCTGTCGATGAGTTGCAAACATTGTTGGAAGGGGCTATTGAGAGTGAGGATTATGAATTAGCGGAAAAGATTCAGCAGGAGTTGGATAGAAGATAATTATGATAAAGAATTTGATATTGGATTTTGGTGGAGTGTTGTATAATATCCGCTACCAGAATATTCCGGAGGCATTTGCTCAATGCGGGCTGCCTCATTTTGAAGAAATCTACTCTAAGAAGAAACAGAATGAGGTGATGGACCTTTATGAGGAGGGCTTACTCCCAACACCTGATTTTCGAGACTATATTCGTTCGTTGGCAGATGCCGATCTTACTGATCAGCAGATTGATGATTGTTGGAACTCCATACTCTTAGGTTTCCCAAAGGAGCACGAACAGTTACTGCAGCGGCTCAGTCAACAGTATCGGCTGTTTCTGTTCAGCAATACCAATGAGTTAAACTACGAGATTTTTCGTGCGCAAATGCGCGAGCAGTTCGGCTATGATATCTTTGACCGGTATTTTGAGAAATGCTATTTCTCACAACTTATCCATATACGCAAACCCAAGCCTGAGGGCTTCAAACTAATCCTTGAAGAGAATGATTTGAATCCAGCTGAAACACTCTTTGTGGATGATTCTCCGCAGCATCTCAAAGGTGCGCAGTCATGCGGTTTGCGAACAATGCATATTACCGATGACAATAGCTTGATAGAAGTATTTGGGGAGTGAGAAGTGAATTGTTAAGGTGATGAATGATGAAGTAATGACGTGGGTGGTCTGCTACCGAGAACTCTAACCTTTTATGCTCCTCGCCACCACCATCGCTGAAGCGAATGCGAAAAATAGGTTGTATCCGCCGCAAACCCCGTCAATGTCCAATAATTCACCAGTAATGAAAATCCCGGGAAAGCGTTTGAGTGAAAAGTTTTCGTTTATCTCGCTAAGGTCAATGCCGCCGTGGCAGACTTGTGCGAATGTCAAGTCGTAGGGTTCTGCAATTTCTAATTTGAATTTTTTAACATCAAAAGGATGTTGCTCGTATAGCTCGTTTAATTTGGGGTGCAGAAGTCCTTTTAGCGTGCCAAATTTTTGGAGATGCTGGGCAACATCAAACTGATCGTCGTGATATAGAAAATTTAACTCTATGGAGCAGTTTCCTTTGTTTGGCAAACGTTGATAGTATGCGGAAAGATTAAGAATGACGATGCCGGATAGACCATCGTCTTTGAAGGTTACCTCGCCGGCTTCGCGATGAATGAGTCGATCGCCTTGATAGAGTGCGGCGATGACTTTCGTTCGGCAGCCAGAGAGCTTCTTGGGATAATAGGCGATTTTGAATCCCACTAGGGAAGGCTGGTAAGGTTGTGTTTTTAGGTTAAAAGGTGTTAAAAAAGAGTTGTATTGCTGTCGATTCTTTGGAATCATATTAGCAGGCGTTCCCGTGGCGATAATAACGTGGTCGAAAGCGGTAGGAATGTCGTCAATCTGCCATTTCCCATCGGCAGGGACAAGTTGTCGCACCTCATATTCTAATGTCGGGTGGATGTTGTTTTTGTTGGAATCCCAGAGAACATCAACAACAGTTTGCGAAAATTCGGTGGCAGGGTAGGCGCGTCCCTCTCCGTCTGCTACTATCGGCATGCCCATTCGTTCAAAAGTGCGCTGCAAATCTGCAGGCGTGATTTTCTGTAGTAGGTGCGCAATGAAGTCGGGATGATTGTAGCTGTCGGGTGTGACATTAGTGTTGAAGATATTGGCTTTGCCACCACCGGAAGCGCGGAGTTTGGTGCCGACATTTTTACATTTTTCAAAAACATACACCTGTACGGATGGGTCGTCGGAAAGAAGTCTGGCAAGAAGCAGCCCCGAGGCGCCGGCTCCTATAATGGCGATGTTCTTCATAAGGCTTTATTCCAAGTTGTCTTTTAAAAAATGCTGAACAGATTGCTGGAATTCGGAGAATAGGATGGGCCCGGACGCAACGATCTCGCGACCGAAGAGCCAGTTGTTGCCGCCTGAGAAGTCAGATACTTTGCCGCCTGCCTGTTGGATGATGAAGGCACCGGCGGCCACATCGTAGGGCTTCATGCCGTACTCGAAATAGCCGTCGCAGCGTCCGCAGGCCACATAGGCAAGATCGGTGGCGGCAGAACCCAAACGGCGCAAACCGTGAGTATGCTGCATCGACCATTCCATATATTTCATAAAGGGTTTAAGTATGGAAAAATCGGAGTATGGAAATCCTGTGGCCAATAGCGAACTATTGAGGTCTGGGCAGTTGCTGACGTGAATGGGGTAGCCGTTCATGTAGCTTTGGCCTCCTTTGTAGGCATAGAAACATTCATCGCGCCATATTTCATAGACCACGCCGACAACAATTTCGTCGTATTCCTTGAGGGCGATACTGATAGCGGTGGGCGGCATCCCATGTATGAAGTTGGTGGTTCCGTCCAAAGGATCCACAATCCAGTTAAAGCGCTCTGCCAATCCCGTTATGGTTTGCTCTTCAGCGATAAATCCGGCATCGGGAACAAGCTCCTGTAGGCGTGTCACGATGGTCTTTTCCGATTGCTTGTCAAACTGCGTCACGTAGTCGTGGACGCCTTTGGCCTCCATTTTGACGGCGCTGAGTCGCTGACGCTCGCTGCTCAGCCAAATCCCTACCTGACGGACTAATAGAGCAACTTCTTCACAGATTTTTTGGTATTCCATGTTTGATTTTAGTGAGCTAAAAATTTTTGTACTAAGTCAATCATTTCTTGTTGGGCGGTAGCAAGGTCATCATTGAGCACGATTTTGTCAAATTGGTTGGCGAAGGATATCTCATATTCTGCTTTATCTAAGCGCTTTTTCATGGATTCCTCAGTTTCTGTGCCGCGGTTGAGGAGACGATTACGTAATTCTTCCAAAGTAGGAGGCTGGATGAAGACGGCAAGTGCCTGGTCACCGAAGTATTTTTTGATATTGAGGCCACCCAGCACATCGACATCAAAAATGACAGTATGTCCTTCGCTCCAAATACGTTCCACTTCGCTTTTGAGAGTGCCATAGAATTGGTTGGCATATACTTCCTGCCATTCCAGAAATTCGTCTTTGGAGATACGTTCTCTGAACTCTTCAGGAGAGAAGAAGTAGTAGTCTTTACCATGCTCCTCATTGCCGCGTTTGTCACGCGTGGTGGCAGAAACAGAGAAGTTGAGTCGTGGAACGACTTGAAGCAGATGTCTTACGATGGAAGTTTTGCCTGCGCCCGAAGGTGCAGAGACAATGATGACTTTTCCTTTCATTGCATAGATGATTTAAGAGCGCAAAAATATTGTTTTTTTTGTACTTTTGCCCTCCTAAAACCAGACTATATGGAAAAATCCGCCGAAACCCCCTTGATGAAGCAATATAATAAGTTTAAGTCGCAGCATCCCGATGCGATATTGCTTTTTAGAGTTGGCGATTTTTACGAAACATACGGAGAAGATGCAGTGAAATCTTCAAAGATTTTGGGCATCACTCTAACGAAGCATGGCAAGGGCGTTACGCAGACCGAGTTGGCAGGATTTCCCCATCATGCCCTGGATGTCTATTTGCCGAGATTGGTGCGTGCCGGTATGCGTGTGGCCATTTGTGAGCAATTGGAAGATCCCAAGCTTACCAAGACATTGGTGAAGCGCGGTATCACGGAAATGGTTACCCCCGGTGTATCGGTTAATGACAAGGTGCTGGAACAACGTGAGAATAATTTTTTGGCAGCCATTCAGTTTACAGATAAAGTCTGCGGTATTTCTTTTCTGGATATTTCCACAGGCGAGTTTTATGTGGCCGAAGGCGACTATGAGTATATTGATAAACTGTTTCAAAATTTCAAGCCTTCGGAATTGGTGATCCAAAAAGGGAAGACAAATGCCTTTAAGGAACATTTTGGCGAAAAAATGCTGCTGACACCCATGGAAGACTGGGTGTTCACAACGGATTTTACAACCGAGCTGCTGACGAAGCATTTTCAAACTACTTCCCTCAAGGGCTTTGGCGTGGAGAATCTGACGCTGGGTACGATAGCTGCCGGTGCCGCTTTACATTATCTCTACGAAACGCAGAATCACAAGATTCAGCATATTAATAAGATCAATAGAATAGAAGAGGAACATTATGTTTGGCTGGATCGCTTTACCATCCGCAATCTGGAACTGGTTCATTCTCCCAATGAGAATGCAGTTACATTGTTGCAGGTGCTTGACCAGACCCAGACACCGATGGGGTCCCGTATGCTGCGTAAATGGATGCTGATGCCGTTGAAGGAAAAAGTCCTTATTGAAGAACGACTTTCCATTGTGGACTACTTTCTGCATAAGGCCTCTTTATCGGATGCAATGACACTTACGCTCAAACGTATGGGGGATTTGGAACGTGCAGTATCTAAAATTGCCACTGGAAAAATTAATCCTCGTGAGGTCTTGCAGCTGTCCCGATCGCTGAGGTCGGTGGAAGAGATGAAGAATATGTGCGAAAAGGCAGATCATCCGGCATTGTCGAAGATTGCCGAACAACTGAATCCCTGTCTGTCCATCTGTTCCCGTATTGAAAAGGAAATTCAGGAAGATCCTCCTGTAGTGGTCAGTAAGGGAGGTGTTTTCAATCGTGGTGTGAATGCGGAGTTGGACGAACTCTTTGCGCTTGCCAAAAACAGTAGGGAGGTGTTGGCGGAGATCCAACGTCGCGAAGCGGAAAAGACCGGTATTAGCTCACTGAAAATAGGTTTCAATAATGTGTTCGGCTATTATTTGGAAGTGACGAATTCTCACAAGTCCAAGGTGCCGGCTGATTGGACGCGAAAACAGACGCTTACCAATGGCGAACGGTATATTACTGAGGAATTGAAGGATTTGGAATCAAAGATCCTCGGTGCACAGGATAAAATGCTTGAAATTGAAACCAGACTTTATAATGAATTGTTGGTGAGTCTCTTGGATTATATTCCGATGATTCAGTTGGATGCCAGACTTTCTGCACGCCTTGATGGGCTGCTTTGCTTTGCCTCGGTTTCAAAGGAGAATGGTTACGTGAAACCCAAAATCAACGAAGGTACTTCTTTGAAGATTAAGGAAGGACGGCATCCCGTAATTGAAAAGCAACTTCCTCCGGGTGAACAATATATTGCCAATGATGTCTTTTTGGATAACGACCGCCAACAGATTGTCATCATCACGGGCCCGAATATGTCAGGAAAGTCTGCCCTCTTACGTCAAACGGCTTTGATTGTGCTGATGGCCCAAATGGGTTGTTTCGTCCCTGCGAAGAGTGCAGATATAGGAATCGTAGATAAGATTTTTACCCGTGTGGGGGCTTCCGACAATATTTCAACAGGAGAATCTACTTTTATGGTGGAAATGAATGAGACGGCCAGTATCCTCAACAATATATCTAGTAGAAGTCTCATACTATTGGATGAAATTGGTCGTGGTACAAGTACCTATGATGGAGTCTCCATAGCTTGGTCTATTGCGGAATATCTTCACGAAAATCCTTATCATAGGGCTAAAGTACTTTTTGCCACGCATTATCACGAATTAAATGATATGGCCGCCCAATTTCCGAGAATCAAGAATTTTCATGTCTCAGTCAAGGAGGTCGATAACAAAGTCTTCTTCCTAAGAAAATTGGAAGAAGGAGGCAGTGAACATAGCTTTGGAATCCATGTGGCTCGTATGGCGGGAATGCCGTCGCCTGTGCTGAAAAGAGCGGAGGAGGTGCTTCGCCAATTGGAAAAAACAAGAACTAATGAGCAGGGTGGCAAGGTGCAGATTACCAAATCAGAACCGGGCTATCAGCTGAGTTTCATAAATCTTGACGATCCTCTTCTCTTGGAAGTGAAGGAGTCAATTATAGGATTGAACATCAACGGACTCACACCGGTGGAGGCATTGATGAAATTGAATGAAATCCAACAACTATTAACGGGCAAGAAGTAATCCTGCCCGTTGATAATTGTTTACTGAAAAGTATGAAGAAATTTATTTGTTCTTTTGGATGGCTTGCTCCGCTTTTTCAATTTCTTTTTGGAGCTTGCATGGAATCTGATTCTTTTCCATGCATTGATGGCATTTCATTTCCAAGGTGTACATACGTCCGATGCAGTAGTTGGAGTGTCCGCAGGCGCTCTTCGTGACTTCTCCGGATTGAAGTTTGTTGACGAAGTCTGTGTCATGAACCAGGGCGCGTGCCATTTGGAAGGCTACGAATCCAGAATCCAATACCTTTTCCATATCGTCTTTATTGACCATTCCGCCGACGTAGATCAAAGGCATTTTGACGGCTTCGCGGAATTTCATGGCGGTGTCATAGAAGTAGGCGTCTTTGTAAGGAACGGTTGGGATGACCATTCTACCACCGATGTGAAGACCGAGTTTTAACCACCAAAACTTCTTAGCATTCATGTAATAGGCCAATGTCTTAAGAGGCATTGCGCCACGCATGACTTCCATCGGAGCTTTGCTGACGAATCCTGCAGTGAGCACCAATGCATGTACGCCGAGGCGCTCAAGTTCTTGAGCCACTTTAATGCATTCATCGACCTTCATGCCGCTACGGAAACCATCATACATGTTGGTCTTTACCACAATAGCCATGTCGTCTTTGGCTTCTTCCATCACACGGGTGATGACGCGACGCATAAAACGCATGCGGTTCTCTAATGAACCGCCATATTCGTCTTTGCGGTGATTGGTGTAGGGCGAGAGGAATTGACTGATGAAATAGCCGTGTCCTGCATGTACCTCTATGCAGTCGAAACCTGCTCTGCGGCAAAGGTCAACGGCTTTCCCAAAGTCATCTACGATTTGGTCAATTTCGGCGTGGGAAATCTTTTTTGTGAAGGTGGGTGAATAAAGGTTGAATCTTCCAGAGGGAGAAAATGGCTTTTGCCCGCAGGTGGCGCGATGCGTCATGTTACCGCAATGGCCGATTTGAATGGAGGCTTTAGCTCCTTCTGCATGGATGGCGTCGGTGAGCTTCTTTAATTCTGGCACGATTTCTTCGCGTAACCACAACTGTCCATCAAAGGAAAGTCCGCTACGGCTGACAGAGGCATATGCAACGGTGGTCATGCCTATACCGCCTTTGGCAACGGCGGTGTGGTAGTTGAATAGGTCTTGTGACGGCTTGTTGCCGTATGCCATGTTCTCAAATGCGGCTGACCGGATTGTGCGATTGCGTAAAGTAATCGGGCCGATTTGGCAGGGGGTGAAAATCTGTGATTCTGACATTGTATTGTAATCTAAATTGTTAATGTTCTTTTGGATTCTTAATGGGGAAGTTTGCTGAAAATCCGATGTGCGTTTTCAGTTGTTTGCTCCATGATGGATTGCACGGGAAGCGAAAATATTTCCGCCATCTTTTGGGCGATAAGAGGAATGTAGCTGCTCTCGTTTGGCTTTCCCCGATGAGGAACAGGTGCCATATAGGGGGCGTCTGTTTCAAGGACAATGTGTTGTAATCCGATTCTAGGAAGCAATTCCTGTAATTTGTTATTCTTAAAAGTAAGAACACCGCCAACTCCGATGGCAAATCCTCGCTCTGTGGCCCATTCCGCTTCTTTTATGCCGCCTGAAAAACAATGCATCACGCCGGTAAGTTCGCCTGACTTGAACTCTTGTAGGATTTGTATGGCGTCGGAATAGGCACTTCGTATATGTAGGGATAGAGGCATCCGAAGATCACGAGCCCATATAAGTTGGCGCCGAAAGGCTTCCCGTTGCTGCACTTCGTAGGTCCTGTCCCAATAATAATCTAAACCGATTTCTCCTACACCAACCACATTAGCATCGGAAAGATGCGGATATAAGACAGCTAACTCCTGCTCGAAATCTTCTTTGGTGTCTTCAGGATGGAGGCCGACAAGAGCGAATATGTTTTGCGGAAATTGGGAGACGGCCTCATTGATTTGTTTCGGTGTCTGGCTGTTTACACAACCTAGTACCATTTGGGTGACATTGGCTTTTAGGGCGCGTTCTACTACTTCCTGATAGTTGTCAGGATAGTATTCTCGGTATAAATGCGTATGTGTGTCAACGAAACCCATATCTGTTTCTATAATTTTGAATATTAAAGATTTATTATTGTTAATAAATCTTAATTTAAGGTAAAAATAAACATCCTAATTTTAGGATTTAGGATGTTTGAGATTTCAGGATTAGTTGAGATTACTTTCGTTTACCCATTTTTCAATGAGTCTTTCCTGTTTTTCTTTGTCTGACAATTCTTCCGTCATGATCTTTTCGGCAATATTGATGGAGAAATTGGCGATTTCGTTCTTTAAGTCTGTGATAGCCTTCATCTTCTCCATTTGAATGGCCTGCTTGGCATCGGCAATGATGATTTGGGCTTCGGTGTCGGCTTTTTGTTTTGCATCTTCCTTCATCTTTTCGCTAATTGAACGGGCTTCATTGAGGATGGTGTCTCGTTCTTCCTTAGCTTGAAGAATCATCTGTTCATGTTTGGCATTAAGATTTTCCAATTCGCTATGTACTCTTTCGGCTTCGTCTAATTGGTCCTGGATTTTTTTGTTGCGACTGGCAATACCTTTTGTGATTACCGGCCAG
The DNA here is from genome assembly GCA_045600525.1 of Bacteroidales bacterium. Taxonomy (GTDB): domain Bacteria; phylum Bacteroidota; class Bacteroidia; order Bacteroidales; family WCHB1-69; genus F23-D06. Next base: position 7,744 of record JAZRYC010000040.1, on the reverse strand, counting down.
GCAAATTTGGCCAAAATGAAAAAGAGGATGGCAAAACCGAGTAACATCCAGAATATTAATCCAAAAGAGGGTTTTATGAGTTCCATATAAGTGTAATGCTAAATATTATGTTGTAGAAAATGTTCTGAAAAAGTAAGTCTTTCCACACCAACCGTGTGGGAAGACTTACGGAAAATTACTTAATTGCGATCAGCAGACAAACCACGATGGCGAACAATGCGACACCTTCGATCAAGGCAGCTGCCAAGATCATGTTTGTACGAATGTCGCCAGCGACTTCGGGTTGGCGTGCGATTGCGGACATGGCGTCTTTACCGATGTTACCAATACCAAGACCTGCGCCAATAGCGGCGAGACCTGCGCCAATACCTGCACCAATGTAGCCGACGGCTACGGAAGCTGCTTGCAATAATACTGTTAAGAGTGACATAGTGAGTTGATTTAAAAATGATTATTAAAAGGTTTATTTTACTATTTCAGGCGTTTCTTCATGCCCACAAGCCATGCCAATATAGATGGCACTCAGCAGGGTGAAGACGAAAGCTTGGATGAAGGCGACCAGCAATTCAAGACATCCCATAAAAATATAGAAGAATACGGAAACGACAGATACGCCATATCCGATAGCTGGTGCCATTTGTCCGAATATGAATATTAAAGAAATAAATCCCAATACAATGATATGGCCAGCAGTAATGTTGGCGAAAAGTCGCACCATCAAGACGAACGGTTTTGTGAACACACCCATAAGTTCCACGAACGGCATAATAGGCAATGGAATCTTCAACCACCAAGGCACACCCGGTGTGTTCACAATATCCACCCAATATTCTTTACCTGCGGAGAACTGCGTCACGAAGAAGGTGATTAAAGCCAAAATTCCTGTAACAGCGATGTTGCCCGTAAGGTTTGCCCCTCCAGGAAAAATGGGGATCAGTCCCATGAGGTTGTTGAGGAGGATGAAAAAGAAGAGCGTGAGCAGGTAGGGCGTGTATTTTTCTGCCTTATTTCCCAGCGATGGATTGATGACTTCGTCCTGAAGAAATACTATAACAGGTTCAATAAGTGCCTGCAATCCATGGGGCGCTTGGTTGGGACGACGTTTGTACTGCTTTGCCACAGCAAGGAATATCCATGCAATAAGGATTAGTGATATGAAGAGTGCACAAACGTTCTTCGTGATGGAAATGTTAAACTTACAGACATGGTCAACGGGATATTCCATGCCCTCTTCTAAATGTCCCGTGTAGTCTGTCTTTAATTTCACTATGGAACCCTTTTGCTCACCCCAGCCCATGGCGTATCCTTTGTAGGCTGCTTCTCCATGGTGGAATTGGTTGGACAGGAAGGTGACAAAATGACCATTGTCCCAAAGTATGATGGGTAGAGGAATGGTTACACTTTTATCGCCTTCTCCGCAGATATGCCAACCATAACTGTCTGTGACGTGTTCAATAATGAACGGACCTGCATCAAAAGGTTTGTCCTCAGATTTGGACGCATATGCCGAATGGGAGGAAAATACCAATAGAAACGCTGCGAAAAAGATCGCAATAGTTACGTGTAGTTTTTTGTAATTCATACAATATCAATTAGATACAATCTGATGGAAGATTCTTTTCTTCCTTTTTCAAAAAGCGGCGCAATATACGATTTTTTCTATTTTTGCGGCCTCAAAAATTATTGTTTTGTTTAAGTCGCTGCAACTCTTTTGGTCGTTTTTTAAAATCGGTACGTTCACGATAGGTGGTGGGTACGCGATGATTCCCCTGATGGAAAAGGAGATCGTGGATCGGAGGGGGTGGTTGGATCGTGCCTCGTTTATGGATATTCTTGCGTTATCTCAAGCGATGCCCGGTGTGTTTGCGGTGAATATGGCGACGAATATCGGCTTCCGTATGCGTGGGATTCGTGGGGCGGTTGCTGCTGTGGTTGGTAATGTGATTGTTCCCATCCTCATTATCTTGGGTCTTGCCACATGTTTCCGTTTCCTCAAGGGTAATGCCGTTGCAGAAGCCATTTTCAAGGGCGTTCGGCCTGCCGTTGTGGCATTGATTGCCGCTCCTGTGTTTACGATGGCGAAGACGGCTAAGATTTCGTGGCGTAATGTGTGGATTCCTCTTTTGGCCGCGTTGCTGATTTATTGGATGGGTGTTTCTCCCACATGGGTGGTTCTTGCAGCTATTATGGGAGGCCTCCTATATGGGAAATGGATTCATAGGAAGGAGGAACGGAAATGATTTTTCTAAGACTTTTTCTGACATTTCTCAAAATAGGCATCTTTACATTCGGCGGTGGTTATGCTATGATTGCCTTGATACAGCATGAGGTGGTGGAGAATAATGCCTGGCTGACGGCGCAAGAATTTACTGATGTTGTGGCCACTTCTCAGATAACACCCGGTCCGGTGGGTATAAATACGGCAACCTATACCGGGTATACCGCCGTGGTGAATGCGGGATATACCGAATGGATGGGGGTGCTGGGTGCCTTCCTCGCGTCGTTTTCCGTAATTCTGCTCCCGTTTTTACTGATGCTTTTGGTGAGTCGTTTCTTGTTGAAACATAAAGATCATTATCTTATAGAAAAAACCTTGTTTGTTCTTCGTCTGGCGATTATCGGCCTGATTGCTGCCGCCGCACTATCCCTTGTGTCTGCCGAAAATTTTGGAACTCCGCGGGATTCAAAAGGACAGTTCGTGTGCAGTTTGTTGATTTTCTTGGGCGTATTTTCCGCTTCCTATAAATTCAAAGTCAGTCCTATTTTATTGATTTTACTGTCTGGCTTGGTTGGTTTCTTTTTATATGGATGGACGTAGAGGGTGGCTGGCTCTCATTCTTCTGTCAGTTTGTTGCAGGAAATATAAGTCCTCCATTTTTCCAATACAGATTGAAAATCATTTGGCAAATCTGATTCGAAAAGGACCTTTTTACCGGTAATGGGATGCTCAAAGCCAATGGATTTGGCATGAAGCGCCTGACGCGGCATTATAGCAAAACAATTTCGGATGAATTGTTGGTATTTTGAAAAAGTGGTTCCTTTGAGAATGCGATGTCCGCCGTATGATTCATCATTAAAAAGAGGATGTCCGATGGATTGCATGTGCACGCGGATTTGATGCGTCCGCCCGGTCTCCAACTGACATTCCACCAAGGTGACGTAACCAAATCTTTCTATGACTTTCCAATGGGTGACGGCATGCTTTCCTTGTTCGCTTCCTTCGGGAAAGACGGTCATGATCATTCGGTCTTTGGGATGCCGTCCGACATTGCCTACAATAGTTCCCTCGTCTTCCTCAAAGTCTCCCCAGGCCAGTGCCCAGTATTTGCGTTCTAAGTTGTGGTCGAAAAAAACTTTGGCCAGTCGCATTTGCGCCAACTCGTTCTTTGTGACAGCAATAAGTCCGGATGTGTTTTTGTCGATTCGGTGTACTAGTAAAGGCTTTAGCGGTGATCCATCGGGAAGCTTATCGTCTTTAAAATAATAATAGAGGGCATTCACCATGGTGCCTGTGAAATTTCCAAAGGCAGGATGAACGACCATGCCCGGTTCCTTGTTGATGATCATTAGGTCGTCATCTTCATACACAATGTTGAGGGGGATGTCCTCCGGGATGATTTCCGTGTCGCGGGGCGGATTGGGCATCAAAACGGAAATCACATCGTTTGGATGGACTTTGTAGTTCTGTTTCTCTGCTTTCCCATTCACCAAAATACAGCCTGCCTTCGCCGCCTGTTGAACTTTGTTTCGGGAGGTGTGTTTGATTAGGTTGAAAAGGTATTTGTCGATGCGGAGCAATTCGGTTCCGGGATCCACGATGAATCTGAAGTGTTCGTATAGTTCGTTGGATTCCTGAACAGTTGTTTCAAGTTCTTCTACCATGAGCGACAGAGTAATAAATGAGACTTTCCGAAACTTGTGACGTTAGTTCGGTATATATATGGTTGGATGATAATGGCGGATGGAATCGTTATCTGTCACAGGCTTTGCAAACGATTTTTTTGACGTCTTCATTCTCAAGAACACAATAGGGGAGTTTGTCGAAAAGCCCGCAAAGACGTGCCGGATTCTTTTCAGATGCCAGTTGGACGGCCTTGGTGAAGAGGGAACTCAAATAGGTCTCTTCACTATGGGCGGCAATAGAAACGTAGGAGAAGATGAAGTCTTCAGAAATGGTCTTGTCGTCCAAGAATGGATCCATGAGGGAAAGCGCGTATGAGTAGTCGTATTTTTTTAAGAAGTAGGAGGCAAGTTTGTAGGCGTTCTGCCAGCTGTCGAGAACGGGATTACGGATTTCCTTGATTTTCGCAAAAGTCGCTGTGCTTAAGGCGGATGTTTCCGTTGTTACGGCAGCGGTGTCCAAGTATTCCACTATTTTTAATTGGTATTCCATGTTCATACTATTGATGCGGTCTTTGGGTACATCGGGGATCGTATATAGTTTGTCGATGTTGGCTTGTGTTTTGGCAATATCGGCTGTGGAGGTTATTTTCCCAGAGAAGACATCACATACCGTTGTGTTGAACAAAAGCAGTTGGTTCGTAGGATTGAGGTTGAATATGGAAGACATTTCGGATTGGATGTCGCTAGTGAGTTTTGAAGATTTGAAATATTTCATATAAAGTCTGTTGTTCAACATGGCCTGATGTTCCTTGGTGTTGGGTATGTTCATTTTTTTCAATGGTTCAGTGGAAAAGGCTCCATTCTCCACTTGGCTGATGATATAGTTTTCTATAGACATGGCCAAGCCTTTGTTTTTGTTTGCAATGGCGTTGTTGAATTTCCATATGCAGAAATTTTCGGCGTTGTCCGTATTTTCAATAGGATAGGTTACGTAGTATTTTATTTCGTAGAAACGGCAGGGTGCAAGGTAGGCGCTGTCTAAACTTTTTAGAGCCCAGCTATCGGCGCGGAGCTGGCGGGCGGCCTCATCCAATGTTAGGAAACTTAAATCATAATATTCGCTGCTGTTTACGATGTTTTTCTTGAAGGATTCCCAACAATAGTCATAACTAATGGTGATTTCAACGCCGGGGTATTTGGCAAGCATGCTTTTCTTTAAAAAGTCTGCACGTTTTTGTTGGATTTTCTGATAATTGGCATCTTTATAATAGTTGGGGGAGTTGTGGGCGATGATTTCAATTTTGTTAATGGTATATTCGGGAACATCCATATTGCTGACTAATGAGTCAAATTCCGATATCGTGTAGTCCGTCTTTTTATGAATGTATGGGAATGATACACTGAAATCACCAGTTTCCGTAGAAGGAACCCATTCGCCTGTGGCCTTGATGCTCTGTTGGTCTTTGATGAAGTTGATCTTTTCGGCGTATGCCGCGTTTTTGGCTTCAATGTTTTTGGCAATGATGGTGCGGCATACACGATTGCCTTCTTTAAGCACCAAGATGTTGAGGTCTAAGTCGCTGTTAAGGTCAATAGTCTCAGGGAGAGTGGCCACTTTGGCAATCAGCTTGCCGGATTTAAGATTGGTGTTCTCGTTGGCTTCCATTAAAGCTTCAAAGGTGATGGGCTTGCTAATGGTGCCGCGGTGCGACATGTCATAATCCACGGTGAAATTGTCGCATTCGTACTGGCTGTGCTGTACAAAGTCAATGGCGATGGCGTCCCCCTCTTTGCCGATGAGTTTCTTCAATCCTTTGTAATCTTGGCAGATAATGTAAACATCTCCTTTTTTGTCAAGACTAATGTAGTCGGATAGGACTTCCAGACCGGGTTCGTTTGCGCATTTTTTGCATATTTTATCGTCATAGGCCTTTAAACCGCCTTGTCCTTTTGTATAAGGGAGGTCTTTGGCGCCATAGGCGGCCTTGTATTCGTTAAAGGTTCGATCGTTTCCGAATACAAGCGAGATGTACATGCTTTTCATCATCTCGTCCACATTGAATCCGATACCGACGTAGGTGTGTCTTTTGTCCAATAGTATTTCCGCAGTCTTAATGTTTTTTAAAAGGTTTTGTACGGCGGAAAGGCTGAGATCGTAATAGGAATATTCGTTTTCTCCCAAATAGGCTTTTGTCTTGGTGACCAATTCTGCGCCGTTCCCTGCGAGCCCGTATTTACGAAGACGATAGGGCAGTGTTTTGTAAGGAGCATTGTTCTCTTCGGTTTTTTCGTCTTTGGAGGCTTGATAATCGGCCTGGAATTGTGCTGTTGAGTCAATTCTTTCGTCATGTTTCAGCCCGGAAAGGAATCTGTATTCCATGCGCGCCATATTCAACATGTCGGTAATGCAGGCGTATAGAACTTCTTCATCATAGTCGTTTGGACTGAAATTGCGAGTGTATTTTGCATTTTCCTTCAGCGTCTCAGGATTGAAACCAATATATGGATTCTCTGTTTGAGCGAAAGAAAAATTACTGATTATCAATGAAATGATAATAAATAAAAAGGTGTAGCGCTTATTCATATAGGTCTTATTTTTAATTAGCATAAAAAGGGAAGCAATAATAGCAAAAAAATAGCTATGGGACGTTTTTTTGAAAAGTTTTTTTGGTTCAATGCATAGTAATAAAAATTTTTTAACAGAAGAATGTTGGATGATATTAAAAAAAATGTATTTTTGCCGCCCCAAAAAATGTATGAAAAAATAAACATTTAATAAGATGAAAAGAACATATCAACCTTCAAACGAAAGACGCAGAAACAAACATGGTTTCAGAGAGAGAATGTCCACTGCAAATGGTCGCCGCGTATTGGCTGCCCGCAGAGCTAAAGGTAGAAAGAAATTAACGGTTTCTGACGAAAGCCTTGGCAGAAAATAATTCTGAAACACTTTGCGTTTTAACATGAAAAGAAGGCAGTCGTCTTCTTTTTTTTGTATTTTCGCCCCCGCTTTTGTGCGATTTTGTTGTAGTTATTTCGAAGAGATGAATAAGAAAATTCTTCTATGCATTCTGGCCGTTCTCGGTTTTTTCGCAGTCTGTGCGCAAAATAGTGGCGTCTCCGTAGATGGCATTGTGGCTGTTATCGGAAAGGAAATCATCATGAAGTCCGATTTGGAGAAACACTATCTGGATTACACGTCTCAGTTTACCACAGTGGAGGATCCTGAAGAAACCAAGTGCTATATTTTGGAGACATTGGTGTTCAATAAATTGCTGGTCAATCAGGCAGAATTGGATAGTATTGAGGTCTCAGATGAGGAAATTGATTATCGGATCAATTCCAGAATATCCTATTTCTTGCAGCAGGTTGGTGGAAATACAAAATATATTGAAGATTATTTCCATAAGTCAATGTCTGAAATCAAGAAGGACTTGCGCGAAATGATGTATGAGCAGACGCTGATTGAGAATGAACAGCAACGCATTACGGGTAAGATCACGGTCACGCCATCCGAAGTGAAACAATTTGCTTCAAGGATGAATGTGGATAGTATGCCTATTGTGCCTACCTCTTATCAGTTTGGTGAAATTGTGAAGGTCCCCGTTGTGAGTGAGGAAGAAATTGAGTCCGTGAAGGCTCGACTTAACGAGTATCGCGAACGCGTTCTTCGCGGAGAAAAGTTTTCCATGTTGGCACGTCTTTATTCTGACGATCCGGGTAGCGCCTCCAAGGGAGGCGATATCGGTTTTGTGGAGCGTGGAACCCTGTATCCTGAGTTTGAGGCGGTGGCCTTTAACTTGAAGTCCGGCGAAATTTCACAAATTGTGAAAACCCAGGCAGGCTATCATATTATTCAAATGATTGAACGTAGGGGGGAATCTATACATGTGGCCCATAT
>JAZRYC010000039.1:0-12377 GCA_045600525.1 Bacteroidales bacterium | reverse complement strand
TGTGATGCGCTATCATGTCATGCCTGAAAATGTGAAATACGATCTGCTGAAAATGAATTATCTGAATGTCAATATCCCATTGGAGTTTAGATATAGGAATCCAAACGGCTTTAAATTTTCCGTGGGGGTACGTGCAGGACTCATTTGCGAGGTTTCTCAGAAATATAAGGGGCAGAATCCTGAAACAGGTGCCGATACGTTGCGCATGAAGAATTTGGATATCAATAACAAGTTGAAATACAACATTGACGTATATACCCGCATCGGTTGGAAATTTGTAGATGTATATTATTCTTTCCAAGCCACTCCGTTGTTTGAAGCAGGTAAGGGACCGAAAATCTATCCAATGTCTGTAGGTATTTCCCTCAGTTTGTTTTAATGGGTGCTTAGTCTTCTGATGCCCGCAAAAAGTGAATAATCTAAAGTAATTTTTATCATTATGACGGCTTTTTACCTGATGATCATCCTCTTTGTTGTAGGATATGCGTGTATTGCTCTCGAACATCCGCTGAAAATAAACAAAACTGCCTTTGCATTGCTTCTGGGTGTGCTGATTTGGCTGGTATATATTGTTACTGGACCTGACATTTTTGATGTCACTGGTTTTGGCGCCGGTTGGCAGGCATTTCAGGGGACAAATCCTGGAAGTACGTTTGTGGATTTTATTACTAAACATGAATTGATAGAGCATCTTGGTGATATTGCCGAAATATTGTTCTATCTAATGGGTGCCATGACTGTGGTGGAACTTATTGACTCTCATGGAGGATTCAGCATTATCACCGATCGTATCACGACGAAGAATAAAGTGAAATTGTTGTGGATACTTTCCTTTATCACGTTCTTCCTTTCCGCCTTGTTGGACAACCTTACTACCGCTATCGTTATGGTTGCTCTTCTGCGTAAACTCCTTCCCGAAAAACACGATCGCTGGTTCTTTGGTGGTATGGTGATTTTGGCTGCCAATTCAGGTGGCGCGTGGTCTCCGATTGGTGATGTCACCACCATCATGCTCTGGATTGGCGGTAATGTTACGACAGGTACGGTCATTACGCAATGCTTCCTGCCAAGCTTGGTTTCCATGATTATTCCATTAATCATTGTCTCTTTCATAGAAAAAGGTGAAATTGATGAATCCAAACGTCAAATGCAGACATCGGAAACGCTGAATATTCCCCAATGGCGCCGTAACCTTATTTTTTGGATGGGCATTGGTGCCTTGATCTTTGTCCCCATATTCAAAACGCTGACCCATTTGAAACCCTATATGGGCATTATGTTAGGGCTCTCTGTTCTTTGGATTACTACGGAAATTATTGACCGAAAGAGTTCGGAGAAAATCGGAAAATTGGCTATTACCAGTGTCCTGACTCGCATTGACCTCCCTAGCATCCTCTTTTTCCTGGGTATTCTGCTTGCTGTAGCAGGATTGCAGAGCGCCGGACATCTTTCCATGTTGGCTGGCGGTATGGATTCCGCGTTCAATGGCAACTATTATCTGATTGACATGGTGATTGGCGTGTTATCCTCTATTGTAGACAATGTCCCGTTGGTGGCTGGGGTAATGGGTATGTATGACCTTACGGCTTTCCCACCGGATAGTATGCTTTGGGTATTCCTGTCCTATTGTGCCGGTACGGGTGGAAGTCTGCTCATCATTGGATCCGCCGCTGGTGTGGCTGTGATGGGAATGGAGAAAATAGACTTCATTTGGTATCTTAAACACATTACTCCGTATGCTTTACTGGGCTATCTGGCAGGCGCTGGTTGTTATATCTTGATGGATAAGTTGATCTTCCTTGTATAGATGCGATGCGTGTCCTCAATTAATGCCGGGCACTATTAAAAATATCGGACGTACAATATTCATTGTACGTCCTTTTTGTTTGTATCCTTTAGAGTAAAATCTGTAAATGACAGGAACGCAAATTTTCAATGGAGTGATTATGATTCCTGTTTATGAAGTGTTCCTATAAATCCTGTATTGATCAGCTTTGTGCACCATCCATAGAAAAGCGCGATAGCGGCAAGGATCAATAGCGTGTAAATTACGTGTCCGTGCAGTATTCTGGTAGATACAATCGCTGTAGGAATCAGTAGGGCGGTGAATATCAGACAGGAAGTCCAAGGTAGGATGCGAAGCGGAACACGCAATTCTTTCATTGCAATGACGAACTGCAAAAGGGATACCACCGATTGGGTGCATAAACTGGCAATGGCCGCTCCTTGGGCTTCCAGCTTGGGAATGAGGATAAGGTTTACCAATATATTTACAAAAATACCCACAATGGCTGTGAGGTTTAATTTTCGCATACTGCCGTTGGCGGTGAGTAGTGTCCCGAATACATACATCAGAGAAATGGGGATGATACAGGGAATCAATAATGAAAATACCGCCATGCTTTCTTGAATATGCTCATTGTACAGTAAAGAAAGAACGGGCTCCCGGTAGCACAACAAGATAACTACGGCACTTACCGCGAAAAGGTATAGAAAGGAAAAGGAGGTACGAACAATAGGGGAGATGTCATCCTTATCCTTAAGCATCTTTGAAAACAAAGGAAGCAGTATGACGGAAAAAAGATAGGCGATCATTACCAAGGCGTCCAGCAGTCGGAATGCAGACGCATATATGCCGGCCTGCATGGCGGAAATATTCCCAGGTAATAAGCGCTCAATCATCACGGAGTCAATACGGTTGTAGCAGGCCATCAATAACGTGAGTGTGGCAAATGGCAGGCTTCTCTTTAGTATCATTAGAAAGAAGGGCCAGTTCCAATGAAGTTTGTGCAACTTTGACTTGTATAGTACGATGGTGAGCGCCGTTATTACCGCGAGGACGTAGGCTGTGGTTTGGCACCAAACAAACCACTCGATTCGGAATGGAGCGTCTGTAACATGTCCCCAAAGTAAAATACCGCAAAGAATAAGCATAATCAATCGGTCTAAAACAGAAAGCACACTGTCGGTTTTAAACATCATCAACGCTGATACATTTGAACGCAGGTACAGCAGGAATGTGTTGAGAAATTGGTTGATCGCAGTCCAAAACAATAGTTTGAGCATAAATCCCCGATATCCAATAATCAGGGCAATGGAAAAGACTACGACCATGTAAACGGCAGCCAAAAGGAAACGCAGAATGATGATGCTTGACAAGTGCTTGTCCAACAACTGGCTGTTTCTTGCTATATTGCGATTGTTGAAGTTGGTGGTCCCCATATCCAACAATATGTTGAACATATAGGTGAAATTGAAGACCGCAAAATAGAGTCCGTAAGATTCTGCTCCTACATGATTCTGCACACCAACATCAATACCCAATATCCAGAAGGGTTTGATGAGCAGATTCAGAAGGAGGAGAAAGCATAGGTTGAAGACAAAGTCTTTCTGCTTCATGCTGGGCTACATCACTATATTGATGATTCGTTTGGGTACGATGATAATCTTTTTAGGCGTTGCGCCATTCAGCCATTTCTGTACATCGGCATTGGCCAGTAGAATGGGTTCAATTTCCTTCTGTGTATAGGTTAGGGGGAAGTTGAGTTTTAATCGCATTTTTCCGTTGAAGGAAACAGGGTAGGTGAAATCGCTTTCCTGCATATAGGATTCGTCATAGCTCGGGAAAGCAGCGCTAACGATAGAATCATGGTGCCCCAGCAATGACCACAATTCTTCTGTGATGTGCGGAGCGTAGGCTGACATGAGGATACATAGTGGCTCCAGGATCTTACGCTTGTTGCATTTGGCATCCTGCAATTCATTTGTGCAGATCATAAAGGCACTGATGGCCGTGTTGAAGGAGAATTTTTCATTGTCTTCTTCAATCTTCTTGATGGTCTTATGGAGAATCTTATATTCTTCACGGGTCGGTTCTTCTTCACTGATATTCCATTCGTAGCTTTGGTCATGGAAGAGTTTCCAGAATTTCTTGATGAAGCGGAAAACGCCTTCAATACCATTGGTGTCCCAAGGCTTGGCCATTTCAATAGGACCAAGGAACATTTCGTACATACGCAGGGTGTCGGCTCCGTATTTTTCAACCAAGTCGTCCGGATTTTGGACATTGTATTTGGATTTGGACATTTTTTCCACTTCCCAGCCACACACGTATTGTCCGTCTTCTAAAATGAATTCCGCATCTTTGAAGTCGGGCATCCATTGGCGGAATGCCTCCGTGTCGAGAATATCATTCTTTACGATATTGACGTCCACATGAATAGGGGTGACGTCATATTGGTCTTTAAGTCCGAGGGAGACATACTTGTTTGTCCCAACGACACGATACACAAAGTTTGAGCGTCCTTGGATCATACCCTGGTTAATCAGTTTTTTGAAAGGTTCTTCTTCGCAACTGAGACCGATATCGAAAAGGAATTTATTCCAGAAACGGGAATAGATCAAGTGACCGGTGGCATGTTCGGAACCACCCACATAGAGGTCCACATTGCGCCAATATTGGTTGGCCTCTTTGGAGAAATAGGCTTGATCGTTGTGTGGGTCCATGTAGCGAAGGTAATAGCCGGAGGAACCGGCAAATCCCGGCATGGTGTTGAATTCTTTCTGGTATCCATTGTAGGTCCAGTCTTTGGCGCGTGCCAATGGAGGTTCTCCCGTTTCCGTAGGCTTGAATTCGTCTATTTCAGGGAGCTCAACGGGAAGTTCGTCCACGGGAATGGTGTAGGGCATACCATCCTTATAGTATATGGGGAAGGGTTCTCCCCAGTAGCGCTGGCGACTGAAAATGGCATCTCTCAGGCGGTAGTTTACGGTGCCGTAGCCAATGCCCATTGATTTCACTTTTTCAATGATGCACTTGCCGGCTTCTTTCACCGTCATACCATTGATGAAATCGGAATTGCAGCAAATGCCGTCTTTGGTCTCAAAGGCTTCTGTGGAGATATCGCCGCCGGCGATGACTTCCCGAATGGGAAGGTTGAAATGCTTGGCAAAGGCGTAGTCGCGACTGTCGTGTGCAGGAACGGCCATAATACCGCCCGTGCCGTATCCTTGTAGAACGTATGCCGAGATCCAAATAGGAATTTTTTCTCCGTTGAAAGGATTGATGGCATAAGCTCCTGTGAAGACACCGGTGACTTTTCTAACTTCGCTTTGGCGCTCGGTTTCGGAGCGGTTGCGTGCCCAGGTGACATATTCTTCCACGGCGGTCTTTTGCTCCGGCGTGGTAATTTGTTCTATGAGTTCGTGTTCAGGGCAGAGTACCATGAAGGATACTCCGAAGATGGTGTCCGGACGTGTCGTGAAGATGTCCATCGTTTGTTCCTGATCCACCATTTTGAAACGGATGAAGGCTCCTTCACTTCGTCCAATCCAATTGCGTTGGATTTCCTTGAGGGAATCTGTCCATTCAACTTTCTCTAATCCACGAAGCAGACGTTCTGCGTATGCGGAGACGCGAAGGATCCATTGTTTCATCAGTTTACGTTCCACAGGAAAACCGCCGCGTACGGAAAGCCCGTTTACCACTTCATCGTTGGCCAATACGGTCCCTAAACCGGAACACCAATTGACCCAAGTGTCGGCCAAATAGGCAAGACGGTAGTTCATCAGTATGGTCTGCTGTTTCTTCTCATCCATTGTATTCCATTCTTCAGCCGTAAAGGTTAGCGTATCCGTACAGGCGGCATCTATGCCTTCAGTACCGCTTGCGGCGAAATGCTCAATCAGTTGGGCGATCGGCAGGGCTTTGTCAGCCTTATTGTCGTAATAGGAGTTGAATAGTTGGATAAATGTCCACTGCGTCCACTTGTAGTAGTCCGGATTACAGGTCTTGAACTCACGATCCCAATCGTAACAGAATCCTATTTTATCCAACTGCTGGCGATATCGATTCACATTCTGCTCCGTTGTGATAGCAGGATGTTGGCCGGTTTGAATGGCGTATTGTTCAGCCGGCAGACCGAAAGCATCGTATCCCATGGGATGAAGAACATTGAATCCCTTTTGACGTTTGAATCGGGAGTAAATATCTGAAGCGATGTATCCTAATGGATGTCCCACATGCAAACCTGCTCCAGAAGGGTATGGAAACATATCCAGAACATAGAATTTCGGTTTGGATTGGTCGATTTCAGTTTTGTAAATGCCGGTTTCTTTCCAGATTTTTTGCCATTTGGCTTCGATTTCACGATAGTTGTATTCCATAGGTGAGAATATTTTCAGTTGTTAAATCAAGGATTTGAGCGTTATTTGTTAATGATGACTTTTCTCGTACTGATTACGGCTCCGTCTTGGTCGTAGAATCGGAGGAAATAGGTGCCGGTTGCGTATGTGCTGCAGTCCATGGTTAGATGGACGTCATTTGCCTCCATGTGCTGGAGCATGCGACCGAGGTTGTCAAGGAGCTGTATGCTGTGTATGTTAGCATTTGCATTCTCAATGTTGATGTGTAAATACTGGTTAGCAGGATTGGGGTAGAGGAGAATGCTTTCGTCTGCGTAATCATCAATGCCGACATTGCAGTTGATGGCAAGACTCTTTTCCGTGAATCCGCATCCGTTGACGGCTTTTACGGTAAGTATGCCATTGCCGGATGTAGAAATCGTTAGGAAGGTACTGTTTATATTGTTGTTTGAGATACCCCAATGGGTATTTGATATACGCCATTCGTAATTAGTAACGTTTTCGCCAGGATCAATGCTGTAGAAATAGTCGCCATAACTGGATGTTTGCGAGGTGCCTTCTATTTCGCCGGTAAGTGTGGGCAATGGATTGACAGTGAGATTAAGTGTGATGATGCTATCGCAACCGCTGATACTTTGCAGATTTCTAGTGAAGGTATAGCTTCCTGGTTCTGTTTGTGTGGGGATATTGAATCCATGTAGCGAATAAGACGCTCCCTGACAAATATTGTCATTGATATTTTGATGGAAGGTCGGATTGATGGAAACGGTGCCATTGGTAATGGCGGTACAACCATTTTCGCCAGTTGCAGTTACATAGTAGGTGGTTGATTCGCTAGGCGATACAACTATGGATGAAGAAGTTTCACCGGTGCTCCAGGAATAGGAAACAGCATTGCCGCCTGCCGTCAGATATCCAGTGCTTCCTTCGCAAATAACAGAGGTCCCGGTAATATAGACGACAGGAACGGGTAACATACTGACATGGAAGAATGTGTCGGTGGTGCACCCATAGATGTTACTGACCGTTACGATGTAGTTGCCACTGGTGTTGACGGTTATGTTATTTTGAGTGGAACCGGTGCTCCAATGATAGCTGGTACCTCCAGATACGGACAACTGGGTGGATGAATTTTCACAGAAGGATGTTTCGCCGGAAAGTGAAAGTTGAGGCGAAGGATTGACGGTCAGGGTAAATGAATTGTTTGACATGCACCCGCGCTCGGAAACACCTTGTACTGTGTAGGTGCCACTTTCACTAACTGTGATGTGGTCTGATGCCGTGCCGTCTCCCCAGAGATAGGCTACTCCGCCCATGGCCGTTAGTGTTGTGCTGTTACCTTGGCAGATGGATGACACACCGTTGATTAGGATGTTGGGTAATGCTTCAACATTTACGACTCTGCTTGTAGAAGCAGGACAACCATTGAAACCATAGCCTGTTACCGAATAGGTGGTTGTGGAAGCTGGAGAAACTGAGATGGATGGACCGTTTTCGCCAGTACTCCAACTATATTGGGCTCCACCTACCGCAGTGAGGGTGGTCGGAGATCCAAAACAAATATTTTCGTTACCAATAATGCTGATGGCGGGAAGTTCTTTGCTGTTGATGACGACGGAATCTCTGCTCTGACAACCTAAGGAATTTGTTGCCGTAACAAAATATGTTCCGATGGCACCGATAGTAATGGAACTGCTTGTTTCGCCGGTGGACCAGGAGTAGTTGATGCCACCATTGGCCGTTAAGGTGGTGGTACTGCCTACGCAGAAACTCCGTTCACCATTGATGGTGATGGCGGGTGCGACATTAACGGTTACTATGCTGGACGTTGCCGCACTACAGCCGTATTGGTCAGTGACTGTCACAGCGAAATTCGTCGTTGTGTTAGGTGAGATGGAAATCCGGTTGGTGGTTTCTCCATTGGACCAACGATAGATGGTTCCTCCCGTTGCGGTCAGTGTGGTGGAATTACCTCGGCAAATGGTGGTTGTTCCGGTAATGACAGGCGTGGGTAGTGAACGCACAATAGTGGTTACAGATGCTGAATTACTGCAACCATAACTATTGGTGGCCGTAACACTATAGATGCCGGAATTTAAGATTCGAGTGTATGCATTGGTGTCACCGGTATTCCATATATATTGACAGGGCATGGATGCTGAAGCCGTCAGCAATGAGTTGGTGCCTTGACAAATGGTCGTGTTACCGGAAATATTAACCTGCGGTTTGGCATTTACTTGTACAGATGTGTGCAAGGTGATGTGACAGTTGTTTGAATTGGTGATGGTCACTTGATAGTCTCCTGCTTCTCGTATCGCAATACTACTGGTATTGCTGTTATTCGACCAGGCGTAAGTGTATCCAGGGTTGGAAGTGACACTAAGAACGGCAGATTGCCCCTCGCAGATACTGGTGTTCTCTGTAATCGTCGCAATCGGGAGATTTTGTGACGTGATAATAGCATTGGCTGTGGCATAACAACCACCCGCATTGTAGATGTTTACAGAGTACTGTCCGGCAGCTGTCACAGCAATGCTTTGGCTGGTCATACCATTGCTCCATTGGTATTGCGATCCTTCGGATGCGGTGAGTGTGACGGTATCGCCTTGACACATCGTACTGGGCCCGTTTATGAAAGCCAGCGGAAGTCTTACCACATGAATGGTCTTGGTTCCGGAATTTGAACAATTGTTGTTGTCAAATACGGTCACTAAATAGGTGGTCGTGTTATTGGGTGATACTGTAATGGAAGAGGTGTTTTGGCCTGTGGACCAGGAATAGGTTCTGCCCGTGGGAGATGCGGCGTATATGGTTACATTGTCGCCCTGACAGATGGTGTCATTGGATAAAAAAGTGATCGTTGGCAGTGGATTGACCGTGATATGTTCTGAAACCGTGGCGGAACATCCGTTGTTGTTGGTTACCGTGACAGTATAGATGCCGCTGCTGCTGGCCATTTGATATTCTGACGTGTTCCCCGTGTTCCAAAGATATTGACTGCCACCCGTAGCACGCAGGGTTAGATTGTTTCCCTGACAAGTTGTATAAGTTCCTTGAAGACTTGTGATGGATGGTGTGGGAAGGGAATATTCACTGATGTTTACGGACAAAGTGTTGGAACAACCCTGTTGATTGGTGACCTGTACAGAGAAAAGACCAACGGAAGAGATTACTAAAGAATCTGAAATGGTTCCGTCGTCCCATCGATAGGTGTTGGTGGAATCACCCGTAACACGGATCGTGGTGCTGGATCCCTGACAATAGTATCTGTTCCCAGATAAAGTGGCGTTGATCTGGCTGTACGTCAAAGTTATGGAAGTGTCTATGGAACAACCATACGCATCGGTGCAGACTACATTGTAGGTCCCGATTTCGGATGTCGTTAAAGTGGCACTTTCCTCACCCGTGTTCCAGTGGTACGTGTCAGCACCACGTACGGTGATGGAAGTAGAACTTTCGCGACAGAATTCTGTGCGTCCGTAGAACTCTATGGTAGGCAATGCACGTACGTTGAGTTCCCAATAGGCGGTGTCAATGCAACCTATCTCGTTGGTCACAACAACAAAATAGGTGCCTGCTTCTTTGACGTAGATGCCACGAGTGGTGTCGCCGGTGGACCATAAATAGGAACTTCCGCCATTGGCTTCAATGAAGATACTGTCGCCTTGACAGATGGTGCTTGTATCGCTGGTGATGATGGCTGTCGGCTTTTCCAAAGTGGAAATGCTGATTGTATCTGAGTTGAAGCAATAGGTGAGGGTATCATAACCCAGTAATTGAATGGTTGTGTCGGAACTGATGCTCAAGGTAATACTATCGGTAATATCGCCGTTACTCCATTGGTATATGCCGCCGCCGGCCGCATGCAGGGTGATGGAATTGCCAGAACAGATGCTGGTGTCTCCAATAATGCTGATTTCTGGATCATTTGCATGGTACACTTTGAAGGTGTCTTTTGCAATACATCCTGATATACTGGCCACCATGATGGTGTAGATACCTGGTTGTGTGACAATTGTACTCAAACTATCAGATCCCGTATTCCATACACAACCGACAATGTCTAAAGAATCAATGTATAGCATGGTGGAAAAATCACGACATAGAAAATGGGAACCATGAATGTGTGGGATAGGTACCTCGTTGACGGTGAGATCAAAATAATATGCTAAAGAATCACAGCCAGATTCCGTAGAAGGCACTTTAACCGAGAATATGCCCGCATGGTCGTATGTCTGATTGTCGTATTCAAAAGGTAACTCGGTGGAACAAATGGTCTTGTGGATGGTCCTTGGACGATAGGTGTCCCTGATTACGTTGAGATGAATGACGATAGTACTGTCACATCCCAATGGGGTGGTGTAGTGAATAGGATAATACCCTTCTTCGTAAAAACTACTGTCTTCGTATGTGAAGGGGAGCGCATTCCCATATGAACAAAACTCTATAGTGTCAATGGGAATGTATGTTTCACAGGGATTCACAGTGTCCATTGGAATGGTGTCTGTCGTCACTAAGGTGTCTGCAGGAATGGTGTCCGATGAAGGAAACGTGTCTGCCGTAAATGTTGTTTGGGTTGAATGAATGGCACCTCGGATTTGTAGGTGATCTTTTGCTGTTAAGGCATTAAAAGAGATGAAGAGAAGAAAAAGCAGAAGTAGAAGAAATCCGTAATGTCTTTGTTTTAATTTCATGTTCATACTATATATTATATTTTCAATATTCTATGTGTGCAAAAAAAAAGGTGCAAAAATACTATTTTTCCTTTACCTTACGCCTTTTTTGTATTTTTGCAGCCGTAAAGTTTCAATATGCTCTATTTTTTAAACAAACATAATGTTCCTCAGCTGGTTGTTCTGGTAGCGCTCTTCGCATGGACCGTCTTTACGATTTTTTCCCAGATGAATTTTCTTCCAGAAGCTGGACAGACAGTCTTCTATCAGAGAATCACAATGTTATGGCAGTATAATCCACTGCATTATAAAATTTTAGCAGTTCTGTTCCTTTTATTGGAACTGCTTTTTTTAGAACGATTTTATCTTGCGGGTAGATTTTCTGATAACCAGACGTTTATGCCGTTGCTGTTTTACCTGCTGTTTATAAATGTGGGAGGGTTTAGTAAGGTTTTCACACCTGCTTGGTTCACTTTGTTTTTGCTCTCCATTATCCTTTTTCTAAATGCGCGAGATGATAACGAGAAACCCGTAAAAAACAGAACTTTTGCATCTGGACTACTCATAGGTCTATGTTCGTTGCTAGATCCCTATGCTTTAGGCCTGGCTTTTTTTGTGATGATGGTCCTTCTCACACATCGATTTTCAAAATCAAAGGAAATCATTATTTTGTTGTTGGGGTTATTGTTTACATACGCGTATGTTTGTGCAATTTTCTTCATTACGGATGGCTTTCCCATGCTGAAAGAGTCTTTCCGCTATTTAAGTGTGTTCACAATGTTGAAGAATTTTAAAATGCTGGATGCACTGGATTTGTCTTTTCTGGCTTATCTTATTCTTTGTGTGATTATTATGGGTGTCCAACTCAAGATGTTTTATGATAATAAATTGATTGTTATTCGAAAACGATTTGTGACCATTCATTTTCTCTCTGTTATTCTTTTTGCCATGATGTTGCTGACAAGGTTGGAATTTAAATATGGTCTTCTTTATATGGCAGTCCCCATTACATTGTATTTCAGTATGCTGACGCTGCCAAAGTCCAAGATAATCTTTCACGATATCATAATTGTGGCTTTCTTTGTTCTCCTATGGCTTTAAAATCTCATTTTTCGGATACGCCTTTGGTTGAATGTGGCTGCGACGAGGTCGGCCGAGGTTGTTTGGCTGGCCCAGTTTGCGCTGCCGCTGTGGTATTTCCATACGATTACTATAATCCTGAAATCAACGACTCTAAGCAGCTGACTGCTGGAAAAAGGAATGCTTTGCGAAAACTTATTGAACAAGACGCGGTTTCTTATGCTGTTGCAGAAGTATCTGAAAAAGAGATTGATGAGATTAATATTCTAAACGCGTCCATTAGGTGTATGAATAACGCTGTGGGGATGCTGTCCATTCGTCCTGATCTTCTTCTTATTGATGGAAATAGGTTCCGTGATCAATGGAAAATACCATATCATTGTGTGGTAAAAGGGGATGCCACCTATTTGTCCATCGCCGCAGCCTCCATTTTGGCTAAAACATATAGGGATGATTTGATGACTCGGTTGGCAACGGAAT
>JAZRYC010000038.1:0-6925 GCA_045600525.1 Bacteroidales bacterium | reverse complement strand
TGAGCAGGTCGGGAGCCTGTAAAAACTGCGTCATTAACTCGAACAGAGATGTGTAATTTTCAAAGTCGCGTGTGGCCATGAGGTCCATTTCATGAAGGTTGGGTGCGAAAATATAAGCGTCTTCGTAGATGGTGCGATCTTGGATGATATCTTTTTTGCGTTTGCGGATGTCGATGACCTGACGGAAACGACTGTTGAGAAAATAGATTTGGATGTTGAAGGACCATCGCTGCATGTCCTGATAGAAACTGGCCAAATAGGGGTTGTTTTCCACACTTTCGTAAAGCGGTTCCCACCCATAGTGTTTAGCTAACATTCCGGTAAGAGTCGTTTTTCCGGAACCAATATTGCCTGCGACTGCTATATGCATAATAGTATGATTTTATATTTGTGAATGCTGGATTAATTCTTTTTAACGTTGAGCGAATGAAGAACGAGATATATGCATAATCCGACAAACATAACGATGGCGAATATGCCGAAGAATGGTGAGGACTGGTATGCGGCGGTAGTGGATAGTTCTACTCCGCAGTATTTGAGGATGGCGCTGATGACGCCCATGATAGCACCACCGGCCAGCAGACCGGAAGCCAACAGGGTGCCCTTTTCACCACGAAGTTTGTTGAGGGCTTCGTCTTTGCTTCTTGTTTTGATAAACCATGCTAAGAAACCGCCGACCAAAAGTGGCAGGTTGAGTTGCAGAGGGATGAACATACCTAAAGAGAACGCGAGAGCGGGAACGCCGAGCACATCTAATAGGATGGCCAAAATGGCTCCAATGATATAAAGTAGCCAAGGAGTTTGTCCACCAAACATAAGGGGCTCAATGATAGCGGCCATGGCATTTGCCTGTGGGGCAACCAAGGCGTCTTCACCGGTATATCCGTACGTGTTGGAGAGCAACATAATGACGGCACCTACCGTTAGTGCAGAAACCAAGGTTCCTACGAATTTGAAAGCTTCCTGCTTGAAGGGGGAAGTCCCGATCCAGTAACCGATTTTAAGGTCGGTGATGAAACCTCCCGCCATAGAAAGTGCCGAACAAACAATGCCACCGACGACGAGGGCGATGACGATGCCGGAACCACCTTTGAGTCCTACGGCGGAAAGAATGAAGGAGGATAGGATCAAAGTCATCATGGTCATACCGGAAACGGGGTTTGTGCCCACGGTGGCGATAGCCGTGGCAGCCACTGTGGTGAACAGGAAGGCAAACAGGAAGATGACCAAAATGCCCACAATCACCTGCAAAGCACTCATCTGCATTCCTCCGAAAATGAAGAATACGGCCATCAGTGCAATGACGGCGATGAAGCCGAAGAGGATGATCTTCATGGAAATGTCGCGTTGTGTGCGCAAAACAGAATTTTCAGTACCCGTTTGCTTGCCAGCTTTGAAAGCCACGCCCAGTGATTTCTTGATGACGCCAGCGGATTTGATGACGCCGAGGATGCCGGCCATGGCGATGCCGCCAATACCGATGTATCTTACATAGTTGGAGAATATGAAGTCTGGATCCAAGGTGCTCATGGCCGTCATGGTGCCGGCGATGTCAGCCGAACCATATTGCCCGAGAAGGGGAACGATGACCCACCAGGAAAGTGCTGATCCGGCGCAGATGATGGCGGCGTATTTAAGTCCGATGAGGTATCCCGTACCCAGAAGAATGGATTCGGCACTCATCTTGAATACGAATTTGTGGTTCATGGCCAACTGCTCTCCCCATACACTCATACGCGTGGATATGGTGTCGGCCCAAAAATGGAAGGTCGTCATAAGGAAGTCGTAGAGACCGCCGATCAATCCACTGATGAGCAGAAGCTTTGCCTGATTCCCACCTTTTGCGCCGGATACGATGATCTCTGTGGTGGCGGTGGCTTCAGGAAATGGGTACTTGCCGTGCATTTCGGAAACAAAGTATTTCCGGAATGGAATAAGAAACAGGATGCCTAAGAATCCTCCGAATAGGGAGGCAAGGAACATCTGCCAGAAATTGACCTGAATGTCAGCACCAACGGCCGGGTTGGTTTCCTTGATGATGTAGATGGCGGGCAGTGTGAAAATGGCACCGGCCACAATGACGCCGGAACTGGCACCGATGGATTGAATGATGACATTCTCGGAAAGCGGGCTCTTTCGCTTGGCTAAGGTGGAAATGCCTACGGCAATAATGGCAATAGGGATGGCAGCCTCGAAAACCTGCCCGAAACGAAGTCCCGAATAGGCTGTTGCAGCCGAAAAGATAATGGCCATAATGATACCCCAGGTGATGGTCCATGCGTTGAGCTCAGGGTATTTTTTCTCTCCCAGTAAAATGGGCTTGTAATGTTCGTCTTTACCTAATTCACGATAGGCGTTCTCGGCGAGCTTGATCTCTTCTGGGGCCTCAATGCCCTCTTTCTGTAAATCTTCCATATTGATTGTTAAATATTTAGCGTAAGTATGCAAAAAGCCGACAAAGATATAAAAAATATGTTACCCTGCTGGCGAATTTTAGGCAATATTTTTACTTGTAAGGACAATTTATTTGGACAGTAAAAGGTTGAAAATCCCATTATTTTTTAATAATTTTGCCCGCTATTTTGTCTTGATTGTCAAAATGCCTTTGAGTATAAGTTTAACTAAATGATTTCAAGTGCTATGAATACAGTAATGATTACTGGCGCCACCAGTGGGTTTGGTGCGGCAATTGCCCGTACATTGGCAAAACATAATGTTAAAATGATTATTACCGGTCGTCGCGCAGACCTGCTTCTCCAGGTAGCTGACGAAATTGAGGCGAGTACGCAAACAAAGGTTTTGCCTTTGGTGTTTGACGTACGAGACTATGATGCCTGTGTGAAGGCGGTAGATTCCATTCCAGAAGAATTCGGAGATATTGATGTGCTGGTGAACAATGCCGGGCTGGCCGTAGAACTCAATCCCGTGCATGAAGGGGCCATCGAGGATTGGGAACGGATGATTGATACAAACATCAAAGGACTTCTCTATGTGACTCGATTGATCTCTCCCAGAATGGTGGCGAAGAAACACGGACATATTGTCAATCTTGGCTCTACAGCCTCTCATGAGATTTACTATGGCGGCAATGTGTATTGCGCCACTAAACATGCTGTGAATGCCTTGACTAAAGGTATGCGTGCGGATTTTCTGAAGTATGGTATTAAGGTGACTCAGATTTCCCCAGGCGCATGTGAAACGAATTTTTCCGTAGTACGATTCCATGGCGATAAGGAAAAGGCTGATAAGGTTTACCAAGGATATGATCCTTTGGTGGCTCAGGATATTGCCGATGTGGTTGAATTTGTTCTGATCCGTCCGGAACATGTCTGCCTGAATGAGGTGATTATGACTCCTACTGCCCAGTTTAACGGGGTGATTGAACGAGAAAAATAATCTGGCTCGGAATTAGTCTGTTGCTTGAACGATGCGCGTTTTAAGATGGATCGGTCTGATGATTTTTCTCCTATGGGGAATGGGTGTCTTATGTGCGCAAACATCCTATAACCTACCTGTGTCCGGAACCCAAACGCTCACTACCTGTGATGCCTGGATATACGATAGCGGTGGCCAAAATGGAGACTACTCAAATAATTCCAATGGCACTTTGGTCGTGCACTCCAATGACCCCAATATGACGTTGAGTATTGTTGGTGGAACGTATAATACGGAGTCCTGTTGTGACAAACTATATATTTATGACGGTAATTCCACAGCGGGCAATTTGGTGGCCACACTGGCTGGTAATGGTACCGTGCCCAGTTTGCTATCCACCACTGGTTATTTTACTTTTCATTTTCATTCGGATGGCTCTTTATGCAATTATGACGGCTTTGCCATTCATGTGCAATGTACGAATGAAGCGCCTTCGACAACCTCATCCAACGTGGTTCCATCATCTGGATCTGCAACCCTGACTACCTGCGATGCCTGGATATATGATAGCGGTGGTCAAAATGGAGACTACTCAGATAATTCCAGTGGCACGTTGGTTGTGCACTCCAATGACCCCAATATGACTTTGGGCATTATGGAGGGTACTTACGATACGGAAGAATATTTTGATAAACTATATATTTATGATGGTAGTTCAACTTCGGGAGCGTTGTTAGCCACCTTGGAAGGCTCTGGAACTTGTCCTCGAATTATTTCGAGGACTGGCTATTTGACTTTTCGTTTTCAATCAGATTTATCACGTGTTTATTCTGGCTTTGCTCTTCATGTGCAATGTGTGGAAGCATCTTCGTACGATTGTCTCAACGCTCAAAGTACGGCCACGGGTTCCCCTTGTGCGTTTGAGGGAATTGCTCCTTTTTGCACGGATGAAGGAATTTATACGTATGCATCTGGTACAACAGGATCTGCTGAACCATTTTTTCATGATGAATCTGTTGGGTGTCTTTCCTCTATGCCGGCTCCGGCATGGTACTACATGAGAATTGATCAGGCGGGAGATATCGTCATCCATATTGAGCAGCATGCTGTCTCGGGTAATGATATGTTGGATGTTGATTTTGCCTGTTGGGGACCATTTACGGCTACCTCGCAACAGGATTTTGTGGAGAACCTCTGCTGCGGACTTTATACCTTACATACAAGTTCGCATCAGAGCAACACATATTCTTACGAACATTATCCCTATGGCAATCTTGTTGATTGTAGTTTTTCTGCTGCACCGACGGAAAATTGCCACATTGAGAATGCGCAACCAGGTCAATATTACCTGCTGCTGATTACTAATTATAGTAGATTGCCAGGAACGATAACATTTAACGCAACAAGCTCTTCTACGGCAACCACAGACTGCAGTATCGTGGCGGATGTCTCCAATGACGGCCCCTATTGCGAAGGGGATACTATACATCTGTATTGTAATAATCCGCAGGTAGGAGCGTCCTACTTATGGACCGGCCCTGATGGTTGGACTTCTTCTGATGCGAATCCCGTTATTTGTCCTGCCACTTTGGATTTGAATGACGCATCTTTCAGCCTCGTGAAAACTGTTGAGGGTGAAAGCTCGGAACCCGCAACGACGACGATTCAGGTGTTCTCCGGACAAGCTGTCATATCAGCGGAGAACTTGACTCTTTGCCAAGGAGATACAACGATGCTTTTGGCTTCCGGATGTCAGGATGTTAGCGAACGTATCTTTTATGAAGACTTTAGCTCTATGTCGCAGGGCTCGGATGCTTCTGCAAATGGTTCAAGCTCGACAGCTTCTACCATAGCTTCAACTTTTCCAACGATGGCAAATGTTTTTCAGGCAGGTGGAAAGGCCCGTGTTGGTACAGGTAGTGCTACGGGATCAATAACCTCCGTTGAATTGGATTTGTCTCGTCCTTTTACAGTGCGTATTTCGGCCAAAGGTTGGTTTAATAATACAAATGGGAAACTGAAAGTGGAAGTGGTGAATGGCGGACAAAGCCAAACGATTTCGGTCTCCTCCGATGGATACAATGAATATGTGTGCTCTTTTAATGCAGCAACAAATCGTTCCAAAATAAGAATCTCTACGCAGTCGTCTGGGAAAAGGGCCTTTATTGATTATGTTTCCATTGAAACCGTTTCAGAATGCACGTATACTTGGATGCCAGGTAATCGGGTAGGGGATACCATATTGGTTTCTCCTGCCGCAACAACAACCTATCATGTGCAAAGCATGACTGGAGTGTGCCCCGGTTTTGACTCCGTGACGGTTACGGTTCTTCAGCCTCAAAATCAATCCATACATGTCACACAGAGTTGTATGGCCTATTTATGGGCAGATGGTGACGGACTGCGGCATGATACTTCGGGAACCTATACACATGGATTTACGGATGCCAATGGCTGTTGGGAAGTGGATACCCTGTATCTTACAATTACGCAACTTCCCAGAACAGATATCAATATTTCTGAATGCGAATCGTATGTCTGGAATGATCGTTTGCTGACAGCTTCAGGTATCTACATCGATACTATGCAGACAACCCATGGTTGTGATAGCGTGGTGGCACTTCACCTGACGATATACGAACCCGTTCAGACGGTGGACACGGTAAATGAGTGCGATGAATATGTGTGGATAGACGGCCATACCTACACGTCCAGCACGGACACGCCGACGGTGACGCTGCAGACGGAGCACGGCTGCGACAGTGTGGTGCGTCTTCATTTGACGATACAGGAGTCGCTGCACACGGTGGACAGTGTGGTGGAATGCGATGAATATGTGTGGATAGACGGCCACACATACACGTCCAGCACGAATACGCCGACAGTGACGCTGCAGGCTGCATCGGGCTGTGACAGTGTGGTGACATTGCAATTGACGATTCTGCCTACGACGTATGGAGAGGAAACCCAAAGTGCCTGCGAGCAGTATGTATGGCACGGCCGCACGCTGACAGGAACGGGCGACTATCACGATACGCTGACCAATGCGGTCGGCTGCGACAGTGTGGTGACGCTGCACCTGACCATTCATGATCCCGTGCAGACAGATACTTTTGCGACGGCTTGCGTTTTATATACTTGGCATGGCGATACGTATACGAGTTCTGGAATATATACAGACACACTACGTACTATCCATGGTTGCGATAGCGTGGTGGCTCTTCACCTGACGATATATGAACCCGTTCAGACGGTGGACACGGTAAATGAGTGCGATGAATATGTGTGGATAGACGGCCATACCTACACGTCCAGCACGGACACGCCGATGGTGACGCTGCAGACGGAGCATGGCTGCGACAGTGTGGTGCGTCTTCATTTGACGATACAGGAGTCGCTGCACACGGTGGACAGTGTGGTGGAATGCGATGAATATGTGTGGATAGACGGCCACACATACACGTCCAGCACGAACACGCCGACGCACACGCTGCAGGCCGCGTCGGGTTGTGACAGCGTGGTGACATTGCAATTGACGATTCTGCATACG
>JAZRYC010000037.1:0-14491 GCA_045600525.1 Bacteroidales bacterium | reverse complement strand
GTCCGTCATTGCGTCCGTCATTGCGTCCGCCATTCGTCCGTCATTGCGTCCGTCATTGCGTCCGTCATTGCGTCCGTCATTGCGTCCGCCATTCGTCCGCCATTCGTCCGCCATTGCGTCCGCCATTGCGTCCGTCATTCGTCCGTCATTCGTCCGCCATTCGTCCGCCATTCGTCCGCCATATTGACGCATTTGTTTTCCGGACGCGATGAATCGCGTCCCTACGGGGTGCGTGGTAATGGAACACTGATTTTATAAAATCCTCTATATCCGTGAATTTTACTGCCTTGCTCGCAAATTAATTTCTCGTTCTCAGATTCCAACTCATCTGAATTGCCCGGATACAGTATTATGCAACGTGGCGAAAAATCTTCTTTCACATCGAATAACAACCTCTCGTCTCGAGCATTGCCGCTCAACTCTCTGATATCATTGATGTCGGAACTGTTATTCGCATACAATTCCTTGTATTTGGCATCTAAAATAAGGTATTCATCTTGAATGACGTAATCCGCTACTTGTTTTCGATAAAACCCTTCTTTTTGAAAATCAATGCGATGCAAACTTGCCTCTGTCAACCTTTTCCATACCCACATTTCATATAACCGAGCCATGTCAATCCAAAATGGCGGTGACAATCGATTCTCCTCATTTACATTATCCAAAGAATAATCAAAACGATGCAGAATCATCTTGGCGACACGAATGGCTTCATTGTACTCCTTGAACATCTTGTTCGTTCGGATTTTCCGAACCTCATACAATTCAATCTCCGCTGAAACTTCTTGGAATGCCGTTGACAACTTGTTGAGTTGTGGTTTTAGATCGTTATATCTCTTTTTGAAACTGGCATATCTACTGATAATCTGTTCGGCAAAAATGAGGGCCTTTTTCAACAGACGATTTTCTGGAATGTCAGAAGTGTAATCTTGAAATTGACAGAAAATCCGTTCTTCCCGATGTTGGAAAATGTTCTGTTGCAGATGTTTTGAAAACAGGATCTTACCTTTGATTTTTGATTTGAGATTCTCCTGACGGGTGATGTAATCCTTTTTCAATTCACGCTTGGTGAGTTTTGTCAACAACGAAATATAATGAAGAATCAGCAACGGCGTAAGTTGGTTCAGCTCTTTGGGGAGTTCAATGGCAGGCTTATCCAATTGGATGCCGTAGCATTTGGAAAAATAATCGGCTTCGTGCTGGCTGTTCACGTCCAAAGCCGCTACGAACATTCCCATAAAATCCGTATCTTCCATTTTCGGCAAGACGGCTACAGCTAGTTCGTTCTCAACCAACCAATCGGCACCAATGTAATACGAAGCACGATACTCGCTATCAATCCCCATATATTTAGGCCCACCCATATAATCTGGATTCCCAACAAAAGCAATGTTTTTTATGCTTTCGCGGAATTCTTCCGAAATCGCTTCGTGTTCGTGAATAATTATTGGTAAAGAATCCATTTTTCTATGTTTGAATATATTCTGCAATCAATGATTGCATAGATTTTGCATTTTCGGACGCGATGAATCGCGTCCCTACGTGGTCTCGTGCCTAATCGTCTTGTAGGGACGCAATTTATTGCGTCCCTACAAATTCAACCATTTTTCAATCTCAATTTTCAAATCTTCATTACTTACATTGATAATACCATCTTTTGCATACTCCTGAATCAGAGGGATTATTTCATATTGCAATTTCAATTGCAACTCTTGAACATCTTGGGCCATAAAATAACTGTGACCTACCATCAAATCATCGATATCCATATCTGCCCTATGATTTTCGAGGAAGGTCTTCACGGCATCAAACAAGCGTACATTTTTGCTGCCTTCATCACAACCATTATCTATTAAAATTTGTCTGTCGGCTTTCAATGTGGCAAAAGCGAAGCGTCTTCTTACAGCATAATCAATAAAGCCCACACTTCGGTCAGTGGTGTTCATTGTACCAATGATGTAGAGATTGGATGGGACAGAGAATGGTTCTTTGCTATAAGGAAGCGTGACGGTAATCGGATGATCCGACCCCGAGCGCTTGTCGGCTTCTAAAATGGTTATCAGCTCGCCAAAAATCTTGGATACATTCCCACGGTTGATTTCGTCAATGATGAGGACGTGAGGAGTATGATTATAAGAATCTTCGGTATTTGTTTCTATATAATTATGAATAATATATTGGCCAATAGCAGGAATGTACGTCTTATGATCTGTGTTGAAATTTTGTGGAGAACAAATGTATTTATAAAGTTCATCCTTATTAACTGGGTATTCAGCACCTGAATTCAGAACTCTAGCTTTAATTTTATTATCAACCAATTTGGCAGTAAAACGTGAATTGCTTTTTACACTTTTGATCTCTTGTGGTTTTTTCTCTATAGTTGAACAAAAAAGTTCTATAGCTTGCTGAATAGTAATGTTTTGTACATGAGAACAAGAATATTCTATAAGTCCAAAATCCTGTTTCATCTTTTCAACAACCGCCTTTCTATAGTTGTCATGTCCACCCATCGGGACGCCTGGCAATCCTCTATAAACATTGTATAATTGTTCGCGACTGAAGAATTTTGATTTTCCGTTGATCCATTCTCCTTTCTTATATTCATCATTTTCGTAAGTCCGATTAGCTAAACCTGTTCCGAAATTGTTAAGTTCTATTCTAATAGTTCTCGATTTATTACTAAGCAACGGAACGTCGATGAAATCATCTTCCTCAAGCTTGCCAATCAATTTCTGCCATGATTCATCAAAATTATCAGCATTAGAATCTTCAACAAATGAAGCCCTTAGAGAAATTTTCTTAAATATTCCATTCTCTACTTTGTAAATCATTTGTCCTTCGTCTTCGTTAAGGACAATAGGCTTTATTCCTTCCACAAAATCCTCATAATCCATTGACTGATGGAATGTTGTAAATGCGATTTGCCCTTCTTTGCGGAGTTCTTCGTAGCGTTCCATCACGGCGGCGTGGTCGTTCAAATCCACATCGTTTTGCTCGCAAATGGCTAAAGCAATAGCAGCGGTATTGTAAGTTTTTCCTGTCCCTGGCGCGCCTTGCAGAATGAGGTTTTTCTTAGAGCGAAGGATAGAGGCGTATTGTTGAATGTAATCGGGGAACATATTGTTGGATTTTATATTTGTATCTATCAACCAGTTTTTTAATAAATAATCAATATTGGTGTTTTTAATTTGTATTCCAGAACATTGGGGTGTCCAAACTTGTTCAGGAAAACGTGATTTTAGTTCTTTTTGCAATATATAGGTATCTTTATTTATGTCAGCCATTTTAGTGATGCAGAATCCGATAAAAGAAACATACTTCCCAGCATAGCTTTCTGCTTCAAAAGATTCTTCAGAAACGGTACCATGGGCTATTATTCCACTCTTTTCAGCCACACCTAACATCATCAGAAACACATGGTCTCCTATTTGAGGTTTTTTGCTTTTGCAAATCCATTCTATTTCGACTTTTTTCCCAGACTTCACATCAGAGATATAATCATCTATATCATCCCATACATAACTCTTAGGATTCCATGTCAACAGCCATGCATTCTGATTGCCAAGATTTCCATCGTCCATAATTTGGGTGGTTATTTCTTTCATAAATAGATTTTGTTTGGATAAAATATCATAGTTGCAAAAATACATCAATTTCCAGAACTTTATAGTTTTATCTTTTCATTTCCCGGGTGGAAGCAATCCAATTCCCAGCGAAGCGGATTGTTTTCGATGTATTCGGCAATCTTATTCATTTCTTGTTGGTTTCGGACGATATGGTCGTGGTAGCGCGATTGCCAGTGGAATTTGATGTTGTGCAAACTGGCATATCGTGATACTCGAGCTTTTAAGCCTCGGATTATTGTCCCTAACGATGTTGTCACCTGAGGATTGCTGTTGTGGGTTATTCCCCCGGTCATTTCACCCTTTGTAGGGACGCAATTTATTGCGTCCGCTGTATTGACGCATTCGTTTTCGGACGCGATGAATCGCGTCCCTACGGCATCCATTATGACAATCATATGCAAATGATTGGGCATTATTACAAATAGAGGTACTTCTGCATAAGGATAATATGTCTTTATGTTTTCAATTTGCTCTTTCAGACATTTTCCAATTTCAGACAATTGCATTTCGCCATCAACAATATTGCCGAAGTAATATCGCCGTTCATGCGTGCAGATGGTGACGAAATATTCCGCGCCATCGTATGTATGCCATTTGGCACGTGGGGATTTCCGTTTGGGTAAATTTTCGTTTGTCATGATTATTTGTTTGTATTTTCGTTAATTATTTGCGCCACCATTTCCGGACGCGATGAATCGCGTCCCTACGGGGTGCGTGGTAATATCTTCTTACGCCAACCGTTTCAATAATTCCACGGTGACCTTCCAGATATTGTCGGCGGTGTCGAGGTTGACGCGCTCGGAGGTGGAGTGCGGCTCAATAATGAGCGGACCGATGGAGGCAATCTCCACACCGGGGTACTTTTGCACGTAGTAGGCAGCCTCCAAGACGAAGTGCATCGCCACTTTCTTGGGCTCGAAGCCGAGAACGTCTTGGAACGTCTGGCACGTGAGCGCCACTAACGGAGAGTCGGTACGTTCAACCCACGCGGGCGTGTCCATCAACAGCTCCACATTTGCTGCGCCGTATTTATTAAAGGTGGCGGTAATGCCCTGTCCCAACGCGCGCATCTCCTCATTGCCAAAACTGCGTGAGTGACATGAAATCGTAACCTCGTCGGCTGTGGTGCAGATACGGCCGGCATTGTTGCTCGTCATCACCGTGCCCGGCATATCGTCGCGCATCTTCAACATGCCGATGGGCAGTTCGTTGAAGGTACCCACGATGTCAGCGGCATTGCGCAGATACTGTTTGCACGGCGCAACGTCCTCGCAGCGCATGCTGATGCCCGCATCCGTGTCCGCAAACTGTTGTTTTAATTGATTATTATATGCACAAACTGCTTCTGCCAGCACTTTTTCGTTTTCGGGCAGAATGGCCACGATGACTTCCGCAACGGAAGATATGGAGGCGTTGGCCGTGCCGCCGTTGAGGGCGCAGACCAACAACTTGTCAGTGCCGAAGTTCTGGATGAAGCGGCAGATTTCCTGGTTGGCATGGCAACGTCCCTTGTTGATATCGACCCCTGAGTGGCCGCCCAGACCGCCGTCGATGACGATGCGGCGGAAAACGTAGCCGTCGGGAACGCTTGTCCAGTCGGCTTTGAAATGGGCAATCTGCAGGTAGGCGCCGGCCGCGCCCATCGTGATTTCATCGTATGCCTCTGAGTCCAGGTTGATGACCTTGCGTCCGCGAATGAAATCGGTGGCAAGTGCCTCCGCGCCGCTCATTCCGTCCTCTTCGTTGGTGGTGGTGAGCACTTCCAACGGGCCGTGCACCAAGCTGTCGTCAGCCAAGATGGCGAGCGCCATAGAGAGGCCCATACCGTTGTCAGCGCCCAAGGAGGTGCCTTCGGCCTTCATCCAGCGCGTCTCGCTGCCGTCGGGATTTTTGACGGTTTCCGTATAAGCGCGGATTTCATCGTTCAGCGCGTCAAACGGCCGGCCATCGCGAAGATAGCCGTCTTTGGCCACGCATACCATATCCATGTGGTTGAGAATAACGACTGGTTCGGCGTTCTCGTGGCCGGGCGTGGCATCCTTTTCAATGACCACGCAGTTTTGTGCGTCGCGACGATAACGTAGGCCGTGTTCCTTGGCGAAATTGCAGAGGAAGTCAGCCACGCGTTCTTCGTGATGTGACGGGCGCGGCGTGTTATTTAACTGTTTGAAAATGTCGTAAAAAGTAGGTGTTTGCATATTTTTGTATTCTTATTGATATTATCAATGTGGTAATGCGGCAAAAATACAATATTACACGCCAATATTTGTTATTTTTGCGAACTTAATTTTCAACAAAAATCTATCGTTATGTTTATCACAGTACTTGTTCTTCTTATTGTTTCTTTGGCAGTTTCAGCAGTCGGCTGGATACGTTTCATTTGGTTCTTTTCCGTCGGATACGGATACAGCATTTCGGCGTTGGCCGTTACACTGGCAATTATGTACGGAACATCAATCAC
The DNA here is from genome assembly GCA_045600525.1 of Bacteroidales bacterium. GTDB lineage: Bacteria > Bacteroidota > Bacteroidia > Bacteroidales > WCHB1-69 > F23-D06. The sequence goes on along the minus strand of JAZRYC010000037.1, from coordinate 8,404 downwards.
GTGGGTGACAGGCTTGCTGCTGCTGCTTTTGTTTGCTTACGGAATTCGTTTGTCCACCTATCTTCTGGTCAGAGAGCTAAAAAACAGAAACTATGTGCGCACGGTAGATTTGGATGTTAAGCAGAAACAGGACTACTCGGTCGCACTGATTATTACGATTTGGGTGAGCTGCGCGTTGCTCTATGTCGGAGAAATCTCTCCTATCGCCTTCCGTTTGATGGAGCCATCCGCCGCAGCGGCGCAAGGCTGGGGTTTCGCCGGACTGGTCATCGCCCTATTGGGTGCCGCTATGGAAGCCTTGGCCGACAAGCAAAAGAACGATGCTAAAAAGCGCAATCCCAAGCGATTTGTAGATACGGGACTTTATAAGATAGTCCGCTGTCCTAACTACTTGGGCGAAATTTTGTTATGGACAGGTGTCTTTGTGAGCGGCGTCGGATGTTACCATTTATGGTGGCAATGGGTTATTGCTCTCTTCGGATATATCGGCATTGTATATGTGATGTTTAGTGGCACGCGACGCATAGAGATGCGGCAGGACATCAATTACGGCAGCGACCCGGAATTTCAAGCCTACGTCAAAAAAACGCCTATTCTGCTGCCTTTCATCCCCCTCTATTCTGTTTCAAAGTACAAATGGTTGAAAGGATGATTTTTATAAATTATTGAAAATAAACTTTTTATGAATACAAAAAGTATTCGAGATAGTTTGAAACACCATTACATTATATTGATTCTGCTAATCTTTTCCGCGCCATACAGTTTCGCCCAAAGAGTTTATGGCGGTGGAGTACAGGTAGGCGGTACGCTATCGGCAATGTCGGCGGACAATATTACAGGATATTGGAAAGCCGGTTTCACCACGGGTTTGTTCGCATACGTAACGGTATTTGACAATTCCAACACAAGGATGAAACTGCAAATGGAATTGAGCTTCACGACAAAAGGTACGCGTACAATGCCCCACTTCCACGACCCCGGAATTCCCCGCTTGGAAAATTATATTTTGCATTTAGGCTACCTCGAGATTCCAATTCTTGTGCGTTTGCGTTTTAATAATATCAGCCTCTATGATGATGGAGTATGGTTGGATTTCGGTCCGGCAATCGGCATTTTGCTGGACCAACGCGAGATGAAACGTATCCGGGATTTTTTTGAGGCAGGGTCTGGCAAGGACTTCAAGAGCGTCGATTTTTCGTTTCAGGCCGGCTTGACTTATGCATTCAAACAACATCACGGCATTTCACTCCGATTCAGCCATTCGTTACTCCCGATAGGATCTCCCACTATGGAAATCACCCAAGGCATGCTCAAGAAACAATATAACTCAGGTTTTTGCCTGACGTATTCGTACAAATTTTAGATAAATCTATCATTATTCTCTATTTTGTACTGATTCAGTGACACCGTAGAAATTGTGGACGTCATTCATCCCATCTACAACTTCAAAGCCGCCGAAGACGCCAAATTCTGGAAGAAGGAGAAGGAACAGACGGAATGTGAAGATACGCCAACGGCACATTGCTCATAGCAAATGGAAAAAAGTTGCAAAATCGCAATTGAAACTATGGAAAAAAGTTGTATTTTCGCCACCAAATTTATGGAAAAAAGTTGCAACTATGCTTCAAAGAAAGATACAATATAAATTAGAAGAATGGTATAAATCAGGTCATTACAAGGCTCCACTGTTGTATGGTGCTAGACAAGTTGGAAAAACAACTGCGGTAAGAGAGTTTGCAAACCGCCACTACAAGCATTTTGTGGAGGTCAATTTTGTCAAACATCCTATTGCGATTCAGGCTTTCAATGGTGATTTGACAACTAAAACCATAGTCACGAATTTGTCTGCAATGGGTTTTGGACCTTTTGTTGAAGGTGAAACCTTGCTCTTTTTGGACGAAATACAAGAGTGCCCCAATGCCCGTACAGCCATCAAATTCTTAGTCGAAGAGCATCTATATGACTATATCGAATCAGGCTCGTTGCTCGGCATCAATTACAAGCCCGTGCCCTCTTATCCCGTGGGCTACGAGGAGGAGTATGATATGTATCCGATGGACTTTGAAGAGTTTTTGTGGGCGAAAGACATCACCCAAGAGGTCTATGACACCATTAAAAACTCTTACAAAGAGCTGAAGCCTGTTCCAGACTTCATACACGAACAAATAAGTCGCTATTATAGAGAATATTTAGTAGTCGGTGGTATGCCTGAAGCCGTGCAAAAATTTGTTTCCACAAATGATTTTCAAGAGGTTGTGAAAGTTCAGAAATCCATTATTTCTACTTATCGGTCGGATATCACGAACTATGCGGGCAGGCAGGCACCTTTGGTCAAACGTGTATTTGATGCCATACCCTCCGAGCTCGGCAAACAAGATAAGCGATTTGTCCTTTCCAACATTGAAAGTGGTGCTTCTCTGCGTAAATATGAAGATCCCACGCAATGGCTCATTGATGCCGGCGTGGCGTACTATTCCTTCAACACGAAATCCTTTGAACTGCCTTTCGAATCTACTGAAAACAGAAGACTTTACAAACTTTATATGGTAGATACGGGCCTATTGTCTTCGCAACTACTAAAGCACATGCAATTTCAGGTAATGAATGGTGACATTTCTATCAATGAAGGTGCCCTGACCGAAAATTTTGTAGCAGGTTCTTTAGCAGCGCAAGAAATCGCGCTCCATTATTACGACAAAAAGAGCAAATTAGAACTCGATTTCGTCATTCCAGATGGTGATGGTATTAGCATCATTGAAGTAAAATCGGGCGAAGACTACAAGAAACATGCTTCGCTGAACCACGCCATACTCGATTACGCAGACCGTATTCATCGCAGCATTGTTTTGTCCAAATTCAACGTTGAGGTCAACAACGGCATTCTATATCTTCCCCTTTATATGGCGCCCTTGTTATCTGAACCACAAAACACAACGATTCCATAACATATATATGGCATATCACGGTGAAACTACTGCAACCTCTATATTCCAATCTTCAACAACACGATGACCTTTTCCAAGAAAAAATGCAGAACAAGTACAACGAACAGGTTTATGTCCAAAAATAAAAAAAGCACTTGACTCGTCCCTAAGGGCAGGCCCTATCTTTGCCGCCGCTTAAGCCAATCGATCTTACGATGATGAAGTACAACACCAAATTAAAAATCGGAGAGTTTTCCCAAATGATGCAGGTGACGGTCAAAACACTGCGTCATTACGAGCAGAAGGGGATCCTACTGCCTGACGAGGTGGACGAGTGGACGGGCTATCGCTACTACAGCATCGACCAGATGCAGAAGTTGAACAATATCCGCAACCTTCAACAACTTGGATTTTCGTTGGATGAGATCAAGGAAATTTTCGAAGAAGATTCGCAAGTGCCCACCATCGAACAATTATCTGAGAAAATTGAGGAGACACAACGGCAACTTCAAAAGTTGAGAACCCGACGAGAACGTCTGCTCCATTGGCGAAACACTCGCAAAAACATCAGCAAAATGGAGAAATTTTCAATTCAATCTTTGCCCGAAATCATCGTGGCAAGTCATCGGGAAGTCATCCCCAATTACGAAGCGCTCGGCCCACTGTGCGTAAACGTCATTGGCCCGGAAATGCAACGTCTCGGTTGTGAATGTCCGCCGCCGGGCTATTGCTTCACAATTGAGCACAACCAGGAGTACTCCCCTACGGACATCGACATCGAGTACTGCGAACAGGTGACCGCAATGGGGGTCGACTCGAAGGTTATCCAATTCAAGAAAATTGAGGCCGTGCCCGTCGCCATCTGTATGAAGCATTTTGGTCCATACGAGAGATTTTACGAATCGTATATGGAACTTTTCCAATACATTGAGGAGCAGGGTTACCAAATCAACGGTCATCCCCGCTACTGCTACATCGACGGCGCTTGGAATCAGGAGGATTCTGAAAAATGGTTGTCCATTATACAGGTTCCGGTAGAAAAATGTTAATCGGGAAGGAGCGTTGCGTATGTCATTTATCATTCGTATTTTTGCGGCCTCAAACGCTTGAGTTTGCAAACTTCAACACTTATGACCAAAACGCGCTCCTTGTTCCTCTTCCTTCTGCTGTTCCTCTGTATCCACATTGTGCGGGCGCAGGACATTGTCGTGGCGGACAGCACGAAGTCGTTTGTGCGCAACGACACCACCTTCCTCGACTGGCGGTACCTCTTGATGGAGAATGAGTCCGGCCGTTACGACACCTGCATCCAAGGGCACTTCGTCATCCCGAAAGGCACTCCCGGACTGATGGACAAGATTCTCCGCAATATGGCGTTCAACAACCTTGCGGACTGGGAAAATCCGGACACTCTTTTTCAAGATTGGAAACAACATATTGGGCTGAACACACTTCCCCACAACGAACTCGGCGACTTCCCGAGAGAATGGTTCGCCATCGTCTATAACCAGGGTCATTTCTATCTGAGCGACGACTATTCCTATTCGCAGACCTTTGAAGACAGTCTGATACGCTACTATTATATGGAAAATTGGTTAGGGACCTTTTCCGATTTCCGTAAAACCGGAGAAGACGAATATGCCTTTAATCTCTATCATAAATATGCGGACACGCCGCTCACCATAGACTCTGCCACCATCAAGCCAGTGCCGGGCGTCACCGGATTGTACCTCCTTCACTACGGCTCCGACTACAACCGTTCAAATTGCGAGCTCCTAACCACGCGCGAGCACCTGAAGGATTTCGACTATGTGCAGTCCATCATCGCCTGCTATATCGATTACCTGAACAGGGATGCCTTCCCAGAAACGAAGACACCCCGCCTGACAGTTCCTGACACGGGGAACATTATAGAGAACTTTGGACGTATTACCGACTACTCCGTAAGCATCACCCCCGCCTTTGCCAAAATCATTCGGAAAAGCGAGAATGTCCTGCCTCTTTACCAAGGCAAAGCCTCTGTCAAGGTCAATGGGCTGTGGGGCGTAGTGGATGTTTCAGGAAATTGGATATTACCCTGCATCTATGCCACCCCGCCACATTACGAATGGACAGGGACACGTCATAAAGAAGGAGAACCTTTGAGCATCATCACGGGTGATGTGCCGCTAATCGAAGGGCCCTATTCGGATGTTCGATTCCTTGTTGACAAGCATATCGCCCTCAATAATGATAGTTTGTGGACAATCTTCGATATGCTTGATCTGCAAGCGGAAGACAAACCCGTATTTAAAGACGTGTATAGGGCTAATCTTCATCATTTCTCGTATAAGGAGAATGGAAAATGGGGCGTTAAAGATTACCATTACAACACCGTGATTCCAGCCATCTACGACACTTCGCCCATCGCGCCCCTTGGCAACGACTCCCTTTTCCTTGTAAAGCAGAATGACAAAAAGGGCGTAGTAGATAAGGATAACAAAACCATAATTCCCATAATATACCAAGATCTTTGGCCTTGGTCTGACCGGTATTTTGCCGCCAAACAAGAGCACTGGGGACTTATCAATGCACACGGAGAGACCGTCATCCCCTTAATCTTCGAAAGCATAGAGCACCTTGACGACACCCTGATGCTCGTAAAAAGTGCCAATGGTTTTGGCGTATTGTCCCTAACCGGGAAATACATTCTCCCCTGCCAATACTCTGCCATAGAACCTCTCGGCAACCAACTCTACGCAGTAAGCGACAACCGAATGAAAGACGCGGTCGTCGATTCCGAAAACCATATAGTCATTCCTCACCAATATGACCATATCGAATCTTTCACTAACAACCGGTTTTTAGTTCGTTCCAACGGCAAATACGGATATTTGGATCCACAGGGCCAAGAGATTATCCCCTTGAAATACAGTTGGGCCAAACCTTTTTACAATGGATACGCCTGGGTACGTAAGAATGTGGTTAGTTGGAGCATCATCGACACCAAAGGAAGGAAACTCATTCCTTTCTCGAACCACCACCACTACATTCCAACAGACGAGCCGTTTTCGGGGGAGGGAGGTACGGTCTGCATGGAGAGAAAGGGGATGTACGGTATTATGGATTCAACAGGCAAGATGCTCGTTCCGTTTATTTCGCACGCTCCCTCCTGTTTCATAAACGGCATTGCCCTTATTTTTGATAAAGACGACCATATCACTGCGTATGCCGATAAGGAAAGCACATACGCTTTTTCGGAGCCATACTCCTATTATGCCCGGCAAGAAGAATTCGTCCTTGTGGAGCGCAACAACCAATACGGCATTTTGGATTTGAAAAAGCACCAATTGGTAATCCCCATCATTTACGATGAAATTGGGGAGATCTCACCGGAAGGCATCGCCATCGCCCTTCGGAACGGGCGATGGGGCTTTGTAGATATACATGGTAATACAACTTTCCAGTAAAGGTTGGTCCTATATTGGGCAAACATTGCTGTCTTTGTCAATTAAATCGTCAATCACTTTGTCCAACTCAGCGGAATGAGTTTGGATGTAGTTTAATGCGGATTCTTTCAGGGCCTGGATATTCTTGATGCTGCCGTCGTCCATTTCATCACTGGCATTGCCGATTTCAGGCGTGAGGCGAACATACTGGTTCTGGCACTCTTCTGCCTCGAACAACTTTTTAACCTGGTAGCTGATAACCTCCGCGCCGGACGATTGCAGAATATCGATGACAGGCAGCGCCCAGGAAATCAGTCCCCAGCCTTTGGCTTTGTCATACAAATAAGACTTGCTCACGCGGCCCGTGCCAATGGAGACGACGTACATGTCGCTGATTTTCGGGGCACGGTTGTTTACTTTCCAAACCTTCTTCTTCGCTTCAATGATAGCGCAAAGTGAGGGGTCGTTGGCGTAGATGCCGCCGTCCACCAGGCATTTGTCGGTTCCGCCCATAGAGGTCACTTCGGCCACGGGAAAATAGGTCGGTGCAGCTGATGTGGCGCGCGCGATGTCCGCCAAACGGTAGTCGCGGTTCGCATCACGTTGTGCCGAATCGGTGTCAAAGAGCACAGCCTCGCGGTTCGTGATGTCGTATGCTGTGATCAGTCCTTCCGTATCAGACTCGGAGAGCTGGGATTCGCCAAAGACCTCTGCCAGCACCGCTTCAATGTTTTTGGCAGGATACATAGCATCAAACATTCGTCGAAGTTGGTTGAAGCCGTTCTTTTTGAAGATTCTCGGGCCACCGCTCTCAAAAAGGGACACCGCTGTTGAGCAGTCCATCTTCTTGCCATCGTGTTTGTAGAGCATGGAGCATGCCAGCATCCCGCCGGCGCTGGTGCCGGCAATCATATCGAAGTAGTCGGCAATGCGAGCTTGAGGATTGCCCGTGCGCACACGCAATCGACATTCCATTTCTTGGAGAATCATAGCGGGGAGGATGCCTCTGATACCGCCGCCGTCAATAGAGAGGATTTTGTATTTTTTCATAATCTTATATTGGATTAGTGAGGATTTATTTTTCTATTTCATCAATAATAATTTCCCAATAGCCGTTTCTTTTGCCATTCACTCGTCGAATGAAACCTTTGGTGGTTAGATTCACCGTCAAGGTTTTGACCGTACGCTCGGATTTACCGATTTCCTCTGCCATCTGCTTTTGGGTGATTTGCGGATTGAGTTTGATGCATTGCAGCAAGGCAACTTCCTCCAAAGTGCAATTTTTGCACTTTGAATCTTGCACTTTTGCACTTTTGCTCAACATAGCCACGTGCGTATATCTGTTCTTTAATTCATTCTGCTCACCCAACAAGAGATTGCGGAAGAATTTCTCCAGAAAGCTGAAATCACAATCTATTTTCTTATGGAAATTCTGATAGTTGGCACGAACCAAGGCATTTCGGAAATACCACGAGTTGTCTGCCACACCTGCGCTTTCTCTTTCTTCGAAGCATCATCCTGTCGTATGTATTCTTCAAAATCTATCATAATCCGTTTATTTCAATACTGAGAATTTAGTTCTTCGCAATCAATTACTCATTCAATATTGCGATCAAATTTATATGCTATTTCTCTTCCGCAAACTCCTTCAGTCTCGGTCCCGCGATGCGGTAGATGGTCCATTCGTCCATCGGCACGGCGCCGAGCGACTTGTAGAAGTCGATGCTGGGCTGGTTCCAGTCGAGGCAGACCCACTCCAAGCGGCCGCAGCCGCGTTCCACTGCGATTTTCGCCAATTGCTGCAACAGCCCTTTGCCGTACCCTTTGCCACGATGTTCGGGGCGCACGAAGAGGTCTTCCAAGTAAATGCCGGCGCGGCCCACGAAAGTGGAGAAGTTGTGGAAAAAGAGCGCGAAGCCGACTTCGGTGTCGCCTTCCATCGCGAAAATCACCTCTGCCTTGTGCTTGTCGAATATCCACTCTTCCAAGATTTCGGGCGTGGCCATCACTTCGTTTAACATTTTTTCATAGTCGGCCAATTCCTTGATGAAT
>JAZRYC010000036.1:0-6342 GCA_045600525.1 Bacteroidales bacterium | reverse complement strand
AGAAGGAAATGCCGATGGGCAGGGCGATGCGGGTCCATTTTAGCGGAGTGGCATGGCACATCGTCAAAAGCTGATTGAGGTTGTCAATGAAGAAATTGGCGTATTTGAAATAGATCAACAGCCCCAAATTCAAAACCAGGGACAGGGTCAGCCAGATTTTTTGACGGGAAGTGGCCTGATCCATGAGGCGAACGATGTAGTAGTTCAGTATCAAGGATGCCAAGAGAATGAACAGGAACTTGGGGGCGCCCCAGGCATAGAATCCCAAACTGGCCAGCAATAGTACGATATTCTTCCCCTTTGACGGGGTGAGGTGGTAGATAACCAAAAAGGCAATCAGGAACACGAAGAGAAACAAAGTACTGCTGAATACCATCGCATTGTAAAATGAGTTGCAAAAGTACAAAAAAATCGTATTTTTGCCACGTGATTATGAGGGAGTAATCGGCGGCTTGCCGTGAACGATATCAACAGACCCAGTCTCCTGAAGACTTGGTATCGTCCCTAAGCGATAAGACTCATAGACCAGGCCGCGCACCAGTCTATGAGTCTTATTTTTTCATAATACATGGGTTCTTTAATTAGTAAAATCATAAAATCGAAAAATCAATTATGTCGCGAATTTTATTCTTCATCATCTTCTTGATATTTATCGTTTTCATGCTTGCCATGGATTTAGGCGTTTTCCATAAGAAGGATCACGAAATCAGTAGTAAGGAAGCAGCCGTTTGGACGGGCGTTTGGGTGTTTTTGGCCATGTGTATGGCTGTGCTCATCCGATTTCGTGCCGAATGGATACATGGGATTTCCGATATGGAGGATTTGTTGGCCTTTGTCAGTGGCACCTCCCTGGATGGTCTTATCCACTCGGGGATGGATTTTGCCAGCGCACTGACGGTTTACCGAAAGGAAATGGCAAGTCAGTTCCTCGCGGGTTACTTCCTGGAGGAGTCGCTGTCCATTGATAATATCTTTGTGATGATTATGATTTTTGTCAGCTTCGGCATTGATAAGAAATATTATCACCGCATTTTGTTCTGGGGCATCTTGGGTGCTATCGTGATGCGATTTGCGTTCATCTTCGCACTTGGTGCCGTTGTGGAACGTGTTTCATGGATCCTTGCCATTTTCGGTGTCATCTTGATTTATTCCGGTATTAAGATGTTTCGCGACAAGGGAGATGAGAAAATCGATACGGCAACCCATCCCGTTGTGAAATTCGCATCCAAGCATTTCCGCGTCACCCCGAATGTGAACGGCCACGACTTCTTTACCAAGATTGATGGTAAGAATTTTATGACTCCACTGTTTCTCGTATTGCTTGTGATTGAGTTCTCAGACATCATTTTCGCGGTGGATTCCATTCCTGCCGTCTTCTCCGTGACGACAGATACCTTTATTGTCTTTTTCTCCAATATCTTTGCCATTATGGGCTTGCGCTCATTGTTCTTCCTTTTGAGTAATGTCACAGATAAGTTCTGGCTGCTCAAATATGGTTTGGGCGTGTTACTCTGTTTCATTGGTTTAAAAATGATTGGTCACGAGTTCTTCCATCTCAGCATTTCCACGATTGCCTCGTTGTTTATCATCCTTGGCATTTTGGTGGTTTCTGTGATAATGTCTTTACTCATACCGAAGAAAGTGAAAGCATAGAGGAAGTGTTGAGATTTGTGAAAATAAAAAGGACAACCTTCGGGTTGTCCTTTTTTTGTATATATTGAATTGTTTAAGTAATCTTACAAGTGTGAGCAGGAAATTTGTAATCCAACCAGTGACTGTGCGTCGTAGGCGTCCATGGCATGCTGCATGGCGATGTCGGTTTGTGCTTCGCATTCGCTACCGGTAAGGTCGTCATACTCTACTTGGTCGATGGTTTGTCCATTTATGGTCGCAGTGCATACGCATGCTTTTTTGCAGGATGCAAAAATACAAATGACGGCAAAGGTGACAAATACCATTAAAATAGTCTTTTTCATATTTTTTGTAAAAAATGGATGGATTTTATGGAAATAATTGTGACTTGTGAGAGTATGTTATCGAATGTCTTTAACCAAACGGACAGAGCGGCCGTAGTCGCGCGGGCTGTCAATTTCGGAAGTGCTGTTCATATAGCTGTCAAAGTAAAAAGCGTATGCGCAGTCGGTAAAATATTGAACATTACAAGGCGTGACGGTCCAATATCGTCCAACTTCGCCCACGTAAGTGATTTCTCCTTCTAAGTTATTACGGCCACCGGCTGCTGGGAGGAACAACGCGCCGTTTTCTTCCATCTTCTGCCATTGTTCGGCGGAATAGTAGTTTTTTGCTGAATAATACTGCATGCCGTCGCCACCGCCCATGCCGGGATTGAATGTGCATCCTTCGGGAAGTACCCAGTTGTCGGGTAAGACAACCATACCGTTTTGCGTTTCAATACAGGCGAGACCATATTTGACATCGGCGTTGTTACGTCCATTGATGAGGTATTCCCATTCATCCTGACTTAAAGTTCTCCACAAACCTGCTTTGTCGCCACCATTAGAAATAGCATTATAGACACCCCAGTCGCAGTTGGCATATTCGCCCGTCAAACTCACGGTACCGACAGGTAGCGGACCGTATCCCATACCGATGCTGTAGTTGTCAATCCACTCTTGATTGTAAGGCATAAAATAAGTGTTGCCACAATCCCAGCCACTCGTTGCCCAGCCAAATAGGTCGATCCAGCCGCCATAACTGGCAGAGGCATTGCCATTGGACATGCCGATGATATCGTATTGCTTTTCGGCAAAACGCCAAGTGTTGCTGGTGGCTTGGTATTGAAGGTTGCCTTTGGAAAATTTGACTTGCTGGTTTGGAGCAATAGAGAACAAACCATTGAGAGCGCCTTCTTCTATAGGTGTTGGAGGTGTGGGTGGTGTAGGACCCGGTTCTGGATCAGGATCCTTGCAGGAAACACAAAGGCCGATTACAGCCAAAAGTAAAAGAGAAATAATTTTTTTCATATTCGTATGTTTTTTTTTTATTTGTGAGCAGCAAAAATACAAAAAATAGTAAAGATATAAAGGTAGAGGCATAAAGGTGCCCGTGTGCAATAATAGTTTAAATACTTCGTTTCAAAAAGCATATTTAGGTTTTTTATGAAGAAATTGAATATCGTTACGAGCATTACTGTTTTCAGAATGTCGTTACTGTTGCTGCTGCCGGCGATACTGCTGTTTACGGCCAGCGAAAGCGAGGCATTGTGCGTTCCCTTTTGGATACTTTACTTTTTAGGAGGGATTTCAGATGTGGTAGACGGTTTCTTAGCCCGCCGCTGGCAGGTGCAGTCCGAGCACGGCGCGAAATTGGACAGTCGGGCCGACCTGCTTTTCATCTTGGGAACCATTATCTACCTGCTTTTAGCAACAGAAAAGGAGAATTTCTCGGCAGCATCCTCCCTCACTTTCATCCTATGGGTAGGAATCGGCATCGCGGTCATCGCCATTATTCGTTTCATCTCGATGGCGGTTTGTGAAGAGCGTTTCGGGCAATTCACGAGCATCCACACCATAGCCAACAAGGTGGCCGGTGTGATGCTGTTTTTAACGGTTCCCATCGGGATGACGGCTTATATGGGCCGATTAGGCTACTTCATCTTGACCATCTGGACCGTCCTCGTGTGGCTTATCTGCGGGTATGCTTCTATTGAGGAAATGATCATCGTTTTCAAGATGAAGACCTTGGATGTGAATCGCAAAAGTATCTTCTGCAAAAACAAAACCGAATAGATTACTTTTCGTAATGATAAATTGCCAACTCTTCTGTTTCGGCACCGAGTCCCCATAATTTTACGTCAAAGGTGCTCTCGAAATTTTGGCCAGCCAGTTTTTCGTTGGCTTCATCAGCTAATTTTTTAGCTTCTTCTTTCATTTTGTCAATCTGTTTCTGGGACAAGGATTTTGCGTCAATCTTATGGCCTTGGCGAGTGCCAAATGAAGCTTTGTCAAAGGTTTGGTCAAAAGTGTCATAAACAAGATTCATTTCCTGAGCGTAATTTTCACTGCCTGGTGAAAAATTCTGTATGCCCCAGGAAATGGAGTAATCGCTTGTAACAGAAGGTTTGCAAGATGATAACAGTACAACGGCTACGACAGTAGCGACAATCAGTAATAAGCTTTTTTTTATCATAGTTTTTTTTTAAATAATACTTGTTTGTTTATTGTTGTTTTTGAATTTCTTTCAGGGCATTGGCAAGTTGGTCGGGACAGCTGGTGGGTCCGCCGGCACAGCGGATGCCGTCGAGTTTGGCAATGACCTCGTTGACGGGCATACCTTCCACCAAGCGGCCGATACCTTGCAGATTGCCGTTGCAGCCGCCGTAAAAAACCACATTGTGGAGAATGTTATCTTCCCCGATTTCAAATTCTATGTATTTGGAACAGGTCCCCTGAGTTTGATATTGGTATTTCATCGATTGCAGGTTGATATATATCACTATGAATTTTTGGCATTAGTGCCGGAAATCCGTAATGGAAAATGATTTGTTTATTCCACTACGAATTTTCCTTCAGACGTATTTCCTTTGGCATCAATGCCTTTGACGATATAGACGCCGGGTTTGAAATGAGCGGTATCAATTTGGCAGATTTCTTTGCCGTTGGTGTTTATGGTTTTGATTTTCTGTCCGGAAATGTTGAAGACGGTGATTTTCTTCAACCCGTTCACTTCGATGGAAACGGCCGATGAGGTGGGCACGGGGTATATTTTGAGCAGGCGGCTGTGGCTCTGTTGATAATCGGTTACAGAGACGGGTGTGTAATGGTCGGCGCCGTCGGTGAGCCAGTCAAGACTGAAGTTGTAGAAGACGGTGGAGTAGCCCGTTTCGCCAGGGTAGGTCTCTTCCACGTAGAATCCGATGGTGCCATCGGGCAGGATGCAGGCGGAGGAGTAGGCGGAACTGTAGGGCACGAGGATTTTGCTCACGGGCCAGGTTTCGCCTTCGTCGTAACTGACGTACATCGTGACATCTTTGCGTTCGGTGCCGTAAGGTACGGTGTGCAGGAGGCGGTTGCGGTCGTGACCCTGGTTGACGGAGGTGTAGCGAATGATGTCGCCGTTGCAGGCGGGTGCGGCTATGTCGTTCCACGTGGAGGTGCTGGGCTGCCACGTCACGCCGCCGTCTTCGGAGATGTTGTACCAGCGGTGGTTTTCGTGACGGATGCTCATCAGGATTCTGCCGTCGGTGAGTTCCACCACTTTGGCTTCGTCACCGCCCACGGAGGCGCGCCCGGAACATTGCCAGGTCTCGCCGTTGTCGTCTGAGTAGATGACGTAGTTGTTCAAGGAGTAGGCGGACGTTTCGCGGATGGCGGCCACGAACATAATGCGTCCGGTAGAGGTGCGCAGACCGTTGCCGGAGCCGAAGAAGGAGCTGCGCCAAGAGCGGTGCGCGGGATAGATGCAGTTGGCGCCGAACACGTAGTTGGTGATGTCGCGGGGCTCCGACCAAGTGATGCCGTTGTCGCTGCTGGTGCAGATGTAGGAGCGTTGCGGATTGGTGGCGGTGGAGTTCCAGAGGCCCACGCCACCCACAAAGGCCGCCATCATGCCGCCGTGGTCGTCGGTGCGCACGAGGGCGCAGTCACCGAAGCCGTGGTTCACGCCCGTGCCTTGGGCAAGGGTCAGCGGTTCCGACCAGGTGTGCCCGCCATCGATGCTACGGTTGATGAGGATGTCAATGTCCTGCGGCAGGTCGCCGTCATTGTATTTGCGCTTGTCGGTAGCAACGATGAGGTTGCCGTCGGGCGCGGTGATGACGGCGGGAATGCGGTACGCCACGGAGTTGTAGTCGCCAGGCCGATAGACGGTGGTGCGCGCGAGCAGGATTTCGCGGTCACCGGTAGGGTTGCTCTGCTCAACGGTGTAAGTTTGCGCGTCGGTGGTGACGCTCTTGAGGGCGATATCGACGTGATGGCCTTCAACGGCGTCAGGGGCGATGTCCGCGGTTATCCACAGGTAGAGTGTGTCTGCGTTGAGCATGCCGTTCAACGGGCAGGCGAAGTCGCCGGAAGAGGGTAGGGTAGTGCCGATGAGCGTGGCACTTTCGGGATGCCTTGAGTCGAAGGCGGCCGTGGTCGTGCTATATACTTTGATCGCTGCGATGTCGGCAAGACTTGTGCTTTCCGAAAGGTTGAGTGTCAGCGACTGGAACTGGCCCATCGGTGTGTCGCTGTTTGTGGCGATTGTGGCACAGATGAGCACCTCGTTGGCATTGCCGCGACCCGTGTAGCGCGTGTCGCCCTGCAAAGTGATATTCGTGATCTGCTGTCCGAAAGCGGAAAAAGTCAGCACAGAGAGGAGTATAAAAATCAGATTTTTCAT
>JAZRYC010000035.1:0-7745 GCA_045600525.1 Bacteroidales bacterium | reverse complement strand
AATCATCTTCTTGATATCCGCTTCATTGAAATCCTTCGTCATATCCGTGACAATGAATCCAGGAGCCACGGCATTGTCCGTGATTTTACGCGAACCGATTTCCTGCGCAAGGGCTTTGGTTGCACCTATAAGGGCCGATTTTGCAGCAGAATAATTGGTTTGCCCCGCCTGGCCTTTAATACCGGAGAGAGAGGCCATGTTGATAATGCGGCCGTCTCTTTTAGACAACATACCCTTCAGCAATCTTCTGGTAGTGTAGAAGAAACCATTCAACGTGGTGTTGATGACATCTTGCCAATCCCCGTTCTGCATGAGGAACATCAAAGTGTCTTTGCGAATACCGGCGTTATTGACTAAGATGCCGATATAGTCTTCCGGGTGAGCCGTCTGCCAACTTTCAATGGCATTATCCACCGCTTCGGAATCACTCACGTTGAAAGGAAGCAACTCTGCTCTTCCGCCTTGGTTTTCGATGGCATTCTTGGTCAATTCGGCAGCTTCCTGATTGGATTGGTAGTTGATGATTACGGGGTATCCCATAGCGGCCAACTTGATACAGATGGCACGGCCAATTCCCCTTGAACCACCAGTTACTAATGCGTATTTCATAATCTTATAGGAGGTTTATTTTCTTTGTTCTTAAATAATCGATAACATGTTGGATGTCGGCATCTTTCGGAGTGTCCTCAATGAATTTCGGAACGATGTTGCGTACCTCCGCATAGATTTCCTTGGTAAATGGAGAAAGTCTGTCGGCAATCTCCAGACAATCCACTGCCTGCACGAGGGCGATATAGTGGATGGCCATCACCTGGAAGCTGTTGTCGATGACGCGTTTGGCCAAAATGGCGGAGTTGGTACCCATGCTGACGATATCCTGATTATCATTGTTGTTCGGAATACTGTGCACATACATGGAATTGGACAGTGTCTGACATTCGGCCGTGGTGGAGCATGCGGTGAACTGCATGGCTTGGATGCCATAAGTGAGTCCGAGCGTGCCTAAGTTCAAGAACGGCGGCAGAATGCCATTGATGCGGTCGTGACACAGATAGTTGAGTTGTCGTTCCATCAGCATCGTCAATTTGGTAGTGGCAATCTTGAGTTTGTCCATCTCGAAGCTGACATAGTCGCCATGGAAATTGCCTCCATGATACACGGTTTCAGTGTCCATATCCACGACGGGGTTATCATCCACCGCATTGAATTCCTCTATGAGTATCTTTTCCGTAAACTTAAATGCTTCGTAAATCGGTCCGAGAATCTGTGGGACACAACGCAGTGAGTAATAGGGCTGCACTTTGTGTTCAAACACCTTTTCCTCATGGCGATGGAACATTTCAACAGCGCGTTTGCGCATGCACTGGCTGCCATTGCAGACCTCCAGCATGAGCTTGGCAATCGCGTTCTGTCCTTCGTGGTTTTTGAGGCCGTTGAGTATCGGCGACATGAAATCATCGTAGGAAGAGGCTATTTCGTTCATCATCACCGAAGCGATAACGGCGTATTGGAGCAGCATTTTGGCATAGTGCAGATTGACAATGCCCACGCCAGTCATCATGGCTGTGCCGTTATTGAGGGCAAGACCTTCGCGCATGGTGGGGACCAATGGTGTGAGTCCCTCTATCTTCATCACTTCAGCGGTACTGCGACGTTCCCCCTTATAGAAAACCTCGCCTTCGCCGATGATGGCCAGGGCCATGTGCGCCAGTTGTACCAAATCGCCGGAAGCCCCCACACTACCATGTTGCGGGATGACCGGATAGATGCCGCGGTTTATGAATTCCTGAAGAAGATCCAAAGCTCGTGGATCCACACCGGATTTGCCTGCCGCAAAAGTAAAATAGCGAGCCATCATGGCTGCTTTGACATATAATTCAGGGAATGGTTCGCCGGCGCCACAGGAATGACTGCGGATAATATTATACTGCAAAGCCCTCACGTCCTCATCATCCACTCGATACTGAGCCATAGGTCCGAAACCCGTGTTGATTCCATATATGACTTTGTCTTTGGCAAAGTTCGTTAGAAACTGATGGCTATCAGCTATGCGTTTCTTTATTTCCGGAGAAATGCATAGAGGTTGATTGTCAAATAAAACATGTTCTATTTCAGATAGTTCCATTTTATTAAAGGATGTTTGACAACAATAAAGTATTTTGCTACAAATTTTTAGCAAATGGCGGCAAAAATACAAAATTAACTTTTTGAAACAATATTGTATTTTATTCAATAAATAAGCTAAAAAAGGCTGCTAATGAAGAATGGTGGAAAGTATTTCCACAGACTCAATTCCACGAATATGATCATTGTGAATTTTGCAATATTCTATCAAATATCGCAAGAGCCTGTTCCTCGTCTGACGGTCAGCGACATAATCCGTCACGCCATTGAGCAACTGTGACAAATAACGACTTTCCGCATGAGGAACATCGTTGCGTTCATC
Organism: Bacteroidales bacterium; assembly: GCA_045600525.1. GTDB lineage: Bacteria > Bacteroidota > Bacteroidia > Bacteroidales > WCHB1-69 > F23-D06. The sequence goes on along the minus strand of JAZRYC010000035.1, from coordinate 5,299 downwards.
CAAGCAATATGGTTGGAAACGGCTTTGTTCCAGAGAAAAATGGCAATCCTTATCAGAATAGTTGTTTTCTGGGAAATAACCCAAAACGACATTCAGTCGAACGAGGAATTGAATAGGCAGATCCGCAGGGACAGGATCGGCGTCCGTCACACTTCGTATTTCCGCCACAAGGAACTGAAACAATTCAGGATCTTCGGCCGTTTCAAACAGCAGCTGATAAAGGAGTTCGTTATAGAAGAGAAGGACGGCGCTTTTTACCGGATCATACAAACATTCGTCGGCTGTTTGCGAGCGCGTGACGTCCTTTAGGAATTTCAATTGTCCGTGCCCATGGTCGTCGTACGTAATATGGAGAACTGCCAACGGAGAAAAGAGGGATGCGCGAAATCGGCTGTTTTTCCGAAAGGCTCCTTTGATGATAAACGACTGTGTTCCCTGTGCCTCTGTAAAAATCTTGACAATGAGGGAGGTGTCTGCGTATTTTGTACTATGTAGGACGATGCCGGGAGTGCTGACCAACATGGGCTATTGAACGAACAGGAATTTGGTTACGACTTTGTCTTTGCCTTCTTCGTCGGAGGCCATGACGTAATAGACGCCTGTGGCGGGGCGTCTTCCAAAATGATCGAGACAGTTCCAGACCAGTTCGCCTCCGTTGCTATAACCCTGCCACACCAGCCGTCCTGAGGCATCGGTGATTTTGCATAGGGAGTTTGCCTTCAAACCGCGTACCGCCACCGGTCCCGTATAACCATGACGGACAGGATTCGGATATACCAACAAGTCTTCGTATGTTTCCGAGCCTGACGTGGCAGTGCCTCTATAACTAACTATACCCTTGGAGGTGCCGAAGAAAACCTCACCGCTATAGGGATCAATGTCTATGCTGGTAATTTGATCAGAGAACAAGGGATTGTCCTCCGCGGTAAAGTGCAACAGTTGTTCCTGCCCATTTTCACTCATGAGGAAAACACCGGCCTTGCTAGTCCCAATCCATTTTCGGTTGGCCCCATCTACGGCAATGGCGGTAATTTCTTCAAATTCAAAAAGAACAGACACATAACCATCCTGTTCCAATAGGATATTCCGTGGAACGGCAGTGCCTTCAAACACCTTTGCGGGATAATAAATGACTTTGATGCCTTTATCCGTGCCAATCCATATTTCCCCATCAAGATCTTCTGCAATGCAGAAAACCGAGGCAGAATTGACTTCAGCGTTGGCATTCATGTTAATACGTGCAAATTGGTCGTCGCCGGGATTGTCATACGTTCCGTTTTCCGTGAAGACAACGAGATTGAATTTGTTGGAATTCACATCTCGGGGAAACGTAATCCACTTGTAACCGCGCGAATCCACAAGCAGATGTTCCGCCACCACTTCTTCCACCGAAGCGGAAACCACCCCACTGGTGACGTTATACTGATGCCAAGTGCCATCAGGTTCTTTCATTTTGAGCATGTTCGCACATTCGCTGTTGGTGATCCACAGGTTGCCCTTGTTGTCAAAGGCCAAGCCGGAAACGAATATCTGACCATTCGAAGTGGAATCCAACAGACTGTTTTCGGGCGTGTAGTGTTCCGTCACTCTTTTATCCACACATTTGAAAAGTCCGTTTCCCCAAGAAGCGACATACCATTCCGATTCATTAAAGGGATTGATGATAATGTTGGTAAGATCATACGTGTTTTTCCCATTGGAGGTGTTTTGAAAATCCCACACATTATAATGCCACGTTTGATGTTCAAACCAGCTCATGGAAGGCATTTGATACGCTGGCGAAAAGGCGGTGCTTCCTTTTCTGGATCCTGGAACGAGGGCGGTAATCCCATGATAGGAACAAAAGCCCTCCGCCGTCTTAGCATAGGGACCATCTAACTGGAATATGCTGTTATAGAAGAACGTACGATTGGCTAAAACCAGTCCGTATCGATTATCAGCCACCCAGATATTGTCCTCATCCAAAACAGCCTCGCGCACATCGGGATATCCTCCGTCATCCTGATACCACATCGCACGAAACACATTATTCAGATTCGTATCAAGAACCTCAACACAATCCCAGTTGCAGACCACTAGTTCTTGGTCTCTTCCCGACAATTGCTGCAGGTTGAAATAGCTGTTAGTCGTGGGCATCCACTCTCCCTGATGACGGACATACAACGTGTCATATACTTGGGAAAAGTCGCCCGTATTTTTATTGGCATAAACATTCCCCTGGAAGGCGTATATTTGGTCAAACTCCCCATCACCGGCAGAAGTCTCTTCCCTCCATTCGGAAAAATTGGCAGGATTCAAGGCATTTATGGGGAGACTGAAAACACCTCGATCTGTACTAATAAAGTATTCTTCATCAGAAAGTGCCATATCGGTGGCCGTATATTGCGTACTGTTCCGTTTAGTAAACCAAGTATCTTCGATGATACGTTCGGATAAATCAACCACCACCACACCAAATGGATAGACCAAATAACAGTGTTCTCCGAAGATGCGTATAGAGGAAACCTTTTTAGAGCCGGAAATTTGTTTGTTTTTAATATCGCTAATGTTATACAGTTGGTCATCCCGTACCAAATCAAGATTCCCATTATCGTAGCAGATGATCAAGGTATGTTGATCTTTAGCATAACTGATCTTCGTGAGATCGATATCGGAAAGTCCATCCACTTTGGTCCAAGAAGATAACGCCGGATCAGATTCGTCTTTGGTGGACTTTTCCAACAGCATCAATCCATTATCTGTAGCCGCATAGACGTATTCATCATCCACCGCCACCGAATAGAAAGTCCGAAGGGGAATGTGACATCGAAACTGTCCGATGGGAGTTTGTCCGAATCCCAGTTGCATCAACAGGATGCAGAAAAATAGCAGAAAGGATTTTTTCATAAATCAATGCTTTTGTTGGACGCTTTTTTCAAATACAGGGCGGGTATAAACGAGGTTATCAGGCTGATGGTTAGGATAGTGATGCCGACCAGCACAAAATCTGAAGCATCCATCTTCACAGGATAGTATGGAATAATATAATTGGCATTTCCGCCGCCGAGTTTCACAATATGGAAATATTTCTGCAATAGACATATGATAGTTCCGACAATCATTCCCAAAGCCCCACCGATAGCGGAAATGGCAATACCTTCATACAGGAATATGCGTTGCACAAAGGATAACGATGCGCCCATACACCGAAGCACCGTGGTATCCTCCTTCTTTTCCAAAATAAGCATGCCCAAGGATCCAATGATGTTGAATGCGGCCACCAGAAGAATAAAGGCAAGAATGATGTAGATGACCAGTTTTTCTGACTGCATAGTCTTGAAAAGAGATTCCTCCTGCTGATACTTATTTCTCACAACAAACTTTTCACCGACTAGGTCTTGAATGACCTTTTGCGTCTTCTTCAAATCCGCGTTTTTTTTCAATTGCACTTCTACGGAAGTGACTTGTCCTTCATAGAGCATCAAGTCGCGCACAAAATCAATGGGACAGAACAAAATGCTTTCATCATGGGTAGTATTGGTACAGAAAACCCCTGTGGGGAACAGGTATTGTGTAGAGAAGGCGTCTGTCGGATTGGCAAAATTCTTCTTTGTACGCTTGGGATAGAAGACCTTCAACAAGTCGTAGCTGTTGAGATTGATATTGAGTTTTCCAGCAGCACCGGCACCCAAGATCACACAGGGCTGATCGCCTCTGTAAAAATCTGATGTACCGTCAATCATCAGCTGACGATAATTGTTTCGTTCCACGTATGACAATGAAACGCCTTTCAGTCGCAAAAGTTCCTGACGATCGTTATAATTAACAAGGGCAAGGTCACTGACAATCTCTTCCACCGATGCCACTTCAGCAAGACGGGAAAGCTTTTGAAAGGGGAAGGAATCGGTATCAAAGGATTTTCCTTCCCGCAGGGTGATCTCATAATCGGGATTGAAGGTATTGAACCAGCCGCCAATCATCTCCTCCATACCATTGAATACAGACAGAACAATGATGAGGGCCGCCGTGCTGACCATGATGCCGAGCATGGACACCAAGGATATGATGTTGATGATATTGTGTTTTTTTTTGGAAAACAAATATCGCCAAGCAACAAAAAGGGCCGTTTTCTCTTTGCCGTTTTTCACCATTATTGTTTCAAAAGTCGGTCTATATTCTCCATATAGTCCAACGTGTCGTCAATAAAGAATTCCAGTTGAGGGACTACGCGCAATTGGTTCTTAACCTTTTGCCCGAGTCGAAAGCGGATATCCTTGGTATTGGCACGAATAGCAGCCATAACAGCATCCTTGTCTGTTGCCATATAGATGCTCAAATAGCCACGGGCAATTGACAAATCCGAAGTAATAGTGGCGTTTGTGACGGTAATCATACACCCATATACGTTTTTGCTATCCTGCAAAAAAATGTTGGCTAACTCCTTTTGCAGCAGAGATGCTATTTTTTGTTGTCTAGTACTATTCATAGTGTATTTTATTAGAAGCGGCAAAGATAGAAAATTTCGGCAAACCCCATAATGGCATTCGTTATCAATTAATTTGTATGTTTGCACGCTTTTTTTATTACGCAAGACAATGCTCAAAAACAAGAAGATATGTGTGGTACTGCCGGCCTATAATGCGGATCAGACGTTGGAAAGGACCTATCGCGAAATCCCATTGGAAATTGTGGACGAGGTGATTCTGGTGGATGACGATTCCTCGGACGACACCGTGGCACTGGGGCGCGCGTTGGGCATCCGGCATATCATTCAACATGAGGCCAACAAAGGATATGGCGCCAACCAGAAAACCTGCTACGACAAGGCATTGGCACTGGGTGCCGACGTGGTCGTCATGCTACACCCAGACTATCAGTACACGCCGCAACTCATCGAGTCGATGACGTATGTGATTGTCAACGGCGTGTATCCCGTGGTCTTGGGGTCGCGCATTTTGGGCATGGGCGCGCGCAAGGGCGGCATGCCGCTGTACAAGTACGTATTCAACCGCTGCCTCACGCTCTTCCAGAACATCCTGATGCACCAGAAATTGTCGGAATACCACCCGGGCTACCGCGCCTTCTCCGCTGAGGTGCTGCGCAAAATCAACTACCAAGCCAATTCCGACGACTTCGTTTTCGACAACCAGATGCTTGCGCAGATTTTCTACGCCGGCTACGAAATCGCGGAAATCACCTGCCCGACGAAATACTTCCCCGAAGCCTCTTCCATCAACTTCCGTCGCAGTTCCAAGTACGGCTGGGGCGTGCTTTGGACCTCCATCCAATATCGTCTGCAGAAGTGGCACCTTGGAAAATT
>JAZRYC010000034.1:0-24379 GCA_045600525.1 Bacteroidales bacterium | reverse complement strand
CGATTGATGGTGTGATGGAATTTGTGCAAAGATGGGATGTTGAACGTAAAAATCTTCCTTACCCCATTGATGGAATTGTTATTAAAGTCAATGATTTTCAGTATCAGAAGATGGTGGGCTCCACAGCAAAAAGTCCCCGTTGGGCTATCGCTTACAAGTTTAAGGCAGAACGAGTGTCCACGCCTCTGTTGAGTGTGGATTTTCAAGTGGGGAGAACGGGTGTCGTTACGCCGGTGGCCAACCTTTATCCGGTCTCCCTCGCGGGAACGGTGGTTAAACGCGCAACCCTCAATAATCGTGACTTTATCCGCGATATGGATATTCGTGAGGGCGACTATCTCTTTGTGGAAAAAGGCGGGGAGATTATCCCGAAAATTGTGGGCGTGGATTTGGAACACCGACAGGATGGGGCTTTGCCCATAGGTTTTGCGGAATGTTGCCCGGTTTGTGGAACGCCTCTGCGGCAAAATGAGGGCGAAGCGGGTGTTTTCTGCCCGAATGAACTCCGCTGTGCTCCGCAAATCAAAGGGCGACTTGAACATTTTATCTCGCGTAAGGCCATGAATATCGACTCTTTGGGAGAAGGCAAGATAGATTTGCTGTATGCCCAAGGCATTGTTCGAAATGTTTCCGATTTCTATACGCTGACCTATGATCGGTTGTTTGGCCTGGAAAAAGTAGTTGCGGACGAAAATGGCCGTAGTAGAACGATCAGCTTTAAAGAGAAAACGGTCCAAAATATACTTGCTGGTATTGAACAGTCTAAGTCGGTCCCCTTTGAACGCGTGCTGCATGCGTTAGGAATTCGCTTTGTGGGCGAGGTGACGGCGAAAAAGCTTGCTCGTCATTTCGGCAGTGTTGATGCCCTGGCTTCTGCTTCGAAAACCGAACTGATGGAGGTGGAGGACGTCGGCGAACGGGTGGCAGATAGTATTATAGCCTATTTTAATGATTTGGAGAACCTGCAGATTATTATGGGACTGCGGTCTGCCGGAGTTCGGTTGGAAGTAGGGGAGGAACGACAAGTCCTTTCGCAGGCATTGGCAGGAAAGAATATTGTGGTGAGCGGCGTTTTCTCGATACCTCGCGAACAAATGAAGTTGGTAATAGAGGAACACGGCGGGAAAAACGTTTCCTCCATTTCTAAAAATACTTCTTTTATACTGGCTGGAGAAAAAATGGGACCCGAAAAAAGAAAAAAGGCCGAATCTCTTGGCGTGCCGATTGTTGGAGAAGAGGAGTTTTGGTTAATGGATAATGGTTAATGGTTAATGGTTGTGGAGGTGTTATCGCCCGAAGGACGGGTTGTGAATAAGAGGAGAATGTGAGCGGCGATGAGAAGTGGACGTCCGTGAACCTGAAACCTGAAGCATGACGAAGAATGATGTCGTTGAACATAATAAATTTCTGTAAAAAAAACATTTGCGATATAGTGATTGTATCAAAAAAATAGTATCTTTGCACGCTTTTAGAAGTGGAATAGAACAGCAATGTTCGGTAACGAAATAGATATTCGTAACTATTTGATTTCACGGACTGTATTGAAATAATGTTGGGAGTTTTCGGGGCGGATTTCTTATAGTTTTGAATGATAGAATAGCTGCATTTTACTTCTAAAAGTGCGCTATTTTTTTATGCAGATAAATCAATAATTAAATAAACAACAAAAATTGTAGGGATGAAAAAGATTAAAATCACACAAGTTAAAAGCGCGGTTGATAGATCCATCCGCCAAAAAAGATCTTTAGAAGCTTTGGGCTTACGTAAAATGCATCAGACAGTGGAACATGAGGCAACGCCGCAAATTCTGGGTATTGTCGATTCCATCAAACATTTGGTATCAGTAGAAGAATTATAAAGAGATTAAATAACCTTTGAAATTAGAAACAGATGAATTTACACAACTTAAAACCAGCAGCAAACTCAACGCATAGTGAAAGAAGAATCGGTAGAGGTCAAGGTTCCGGCAAGGGCGGCACTTCTACACGTGGTAACAAGGGTGCACAGGCTCGTTCTGGCTATAGCCGCAAGATTGGTTTTGAAGGCGGTCAAATGCCGATTTACAGAATTTTGCCGAAGAGAGGTTTCAAGAACATTAACCGCGTAGAATATAGCGCAATCAATATTAGTACTTTGCAAACTTTGGCCGAAAAGAACATCACGGATATCAACTTGGACGTTCTCGTTGCTAATGGCTTGGCAAAAAAGAAAGACCTGATCGCCATCCTCGCTAAGGGTGAACTCAGCGCAAAAGTCAATGTGACTGCTGACAAATTCTCTGCAAAGGCTAAGGAAGCCATTGAAAAGGTCGGCGGTACCATTACGCTTAACAAACCGGCTCAGGCAGAATAATTCTTAATTAAACTTTCTTTCCAATGAAAAAATTTATTGAAACGATAAAGAACATTTTCAGGATTGAAGATCTTCGTAAGAGAATCCTCTATACGTTGTTCATCATCCTGATTTACCGTTTTGGCGCACATGTGGTGCTCCCCGGTATTAACCCCGGCGGACTTTCCGCATTCTCCAGTGCTGCACAAAAGGGTCTTCTTGGTATGCTTGACCTGTTCTCTGGTGGCGCATTCTCAAATGCCTCCATCTTCGCATTAGGTATCATGCCCTATATTTCCGCATCCATCGTTGTCCAATTGCTTACGTTGGCCGTTCCTTATTTCCAACGTCTTCAAAAGGAAGGTGAAAGCGGTCGTAAGAAAATTAACCAGATCACTCGTTATCTTACCGTGATCGTGTTGGCTATCCAGGCTCCTGCCTATATCGCCAATCTGGTTAATCAATTCCCTGGCGCTATTGCCCCCAGCATGTTGGAAAATCATTTTCTTGGATTCACCTTGTTTGGCTTCACGGCCTTTATCTTATTGATTTCCGCAACCCTTTTCATCATGTGGCTGGGTGAGCGTATCACCGACAATGGTATCGGTAACGGTATCTCCATGATTATTATGGTGGGTATTATTGCTCGTTTCCCCTATGCTATCAAGGCTGAATTCGTTGCTCGTATTAGTGAGATGAATGGTGGTCCGATCGTTTTCATTATTGAAATCGTTCTCATGATGGTCATTATCGGCCTCTGTATCCTTCTTGTTCAAGGTACCCGTCGTCTGCCCGTTCAATATGCAAAACGTATTGTCGGTAACAAACAATACGGTGGTGTCCGTAACTACCTTCCTCTTAAGGTGAATGCTGCAGGTGTTATGCCGATCATCTTTGCTCAGGCAATCATGTTTATCCCCCTCACTTTCGTGAATATCACCGCTGAATCTGCTTCCGGTTTCTGGGGTAGCTTCATTGATTATAACAGATTCGGCTACAATGCCGTTTTCTTCATCCTCATCATTCTCTTCACCTATTTCTATACGGCTATCACCATTAATCCTCAACAGATTTCTGAAGATTTGAAGAAGAATGGCGGATTTATTCCGGGAACCAAACCAGGCAAGCAGACAGCTGAGTTGATCGATAGAATTATGTCTCGCATTACGCTTCCGGGTTCTATATTCCTCGGCATCGTTGCCGTACTTCCCGCTATCGTGAGAATGTTTGGCGTGAACCAGCAGTTCGCCCAGTTCTTTGGCGGTACTTCTCTGCTCATTATGGTCGGCGTTGTTCTTGACACCCTCCAGCAGATTGAAAGCCACCTGCTTATGAGACATTACGATGGTTTGACCAAGTCCGGTAGAATCAAAGGCCGTATGGGCGGCGTCTATGGCGGCTAATATATTATTATAGTAGAATGTTCAGAAGAATCAAATATAAAACCGATTCGGACTTTGTTAAGTTGAGACAAAGTGCACAGGTGGTTGCTGTCACCCTCGCTGAGGTTGCCAAGTACATCAAGCCTGGTGTGCCTTTGACCTACCTTGATAAAATTGGCGAGGAGTGTATTAGAGATCATCATGCCATTCCTTCCTTCAAAGGTTATGAAGGTTATCCGGCTGCCCTTTGTCTCTCGCTTAACGATGTCGTTGTCCACGGTATTCCTTCCGATCAAGTTTTCCTTCAGGATGGAGATATTCTCAGTGTGGACTGCGGTGCTATATTGGACGGCTTCAATGGTGATTTTGCCTATACCTTTGCGGTTGGCGAAGTATCTGAGGAAGTCAGACTTTTGATGGATAGAACAAAAGAATCCCTGAATAAGGCTATTGAGGTTGCTGTCGCAGGAAACACGGTAGGCGATATCGGACATACGGTGGAATCTTATGTGGGACAGTTTAATTACGGCGTTGTTCGTGAACTTTGCGGTCATGGTATTGGTCGTGAAATGCACGAAAGACCGGATATCCCTAATTTCGGTCGCCCGCATACAGGAGATCGTATTCAAGAAGGAATGTGTATCTGTATAGAACCGATGATAACACTCGGCTCCCGTAAGATTTATATGGAAAAGGACGGTTGGACTATCCGCACCGCGGATCATAAGCCGGCTGCCCATTATGAACACCAACTGGCTATCACTTCCAAAGGTACTGAAGTGATTTCTTCCTATAAGCAACTTGCAGAAGTAATTGGCACAAACGAATTATATTAAAATATTGAAATATGGCAAAGCAATCCTCATTTGACTTAGACGGTATCGTAACGGAAGCGCTGGGTAATGGTATGTATCGAGTACAGTTGGAAAGTGGTCATGTCATTATCGCCCATCTTTCTGGAAAGATGCGCCTACACTATATCAAGATTCTCCCCGGCGATAAGGTTCAAGTGGCCATGTCTCCGTATGATTTGACAAAGGGCCGTATCACATTCCGCTATAAGGCTTAAGATAATTTAAATAAACATTAATATTAAAAAAAGGAACAATGAAAGTTAGAACATCAGTCAAAAAGAGATCAGAAGACTGTATCGTGGTGAAACGTCACGGTGTGGTTTATGTGATTAACAAGAAAAACCCTAAATTCAAACAACGTCAAGGATAAAATTATTAATTAACAAATAAAACATAAAGTAATATGGCAAGAATTGCAGGTATTGATTTACCTAAAAACAAACATGGCGAAATCGGTTTGACTTACATTTACGGAAACGGTAGAAGCACTGCTCAAAAGATTCTGACTAAGGCCGGTATCAGCTGGGATAAAAAGGTAAATGAATGGAACGACGATGAGTTGGCAGTAATCCGTGGATTGATTAACGAGATGAAGGTGGAAGGACCACTGAGATCTGAAGAACAAATGAACATCAAACGTCTGATGGATATTGGTTGTTACAGAGGTATTCGTCATCGTTTGGGTTTACCGGTACGTGGTCAGAGCACGAAAAACAATGCTCGTACCCGTAAAGGACGTAAGAAAACTGTTGCTAACAAGAAGAAAGCAACGAAGTAGTAATTAATCATTATACGGATAGAGAAAACATATAATTATGGCAAAAAATACAAAAACATCCAAGAAAAAAGTTGTCAGAATTGAGGCTTCTGGAAAGGCTTTCATTTATGCTTCTTTTAATAATGTAATTGTTTCCCTTACCAATAATGATGGTCAAGTTATTTCTTGGTCTTCTGCCGGTAAAATGGGTTACAGAGGTTCTAAAAAGAATACTCCTTATGCAGCTCAGATGGTTGCACAAGACTGTGCTAAGGTTGCTTACGACCTCGGTCTTCGCAAGGTTAAGGTTTATGTTAAGGGACCTGGTCAAGGACGTGAATCCGCTATTAGATCCATTAACACCACAGGTATTATCGTTGAAGAAATCACGGATGTGACTCCGCTTCCACATAATGGCTGTCGTCCTCCTAAACACAGAAGAGTATAATTTTATATCATATTAAGAAATTTGAAAATTTATAGTTATGGCAAGATATACAGGACCTAAAACTAAAATCGCAAGAAAATTTAAGGAACCTATTTACGGTCCCGATAAAAATTTCGAAAGAAAGAACTATGCTCCCGGTCAGCATGGTCAGTCTAGAAGACGTTCCAAATTGTCTGAATACGGTATGCAGTTGCAGGAAAAGCAGAAAGCTAAATACACTTACGGCCTTCTCGAACGTCAGTTCCGCAAACTCTTCCAGTTGGCAGCCCGCAAAAAAGGTGTTACTGGTCAGAATTTGATGCAACTCATTGAATCCCGTCTTGACAATGTGGTTTTCCGTTTGGGTATTGCTCCTTCACGTGCTGCTGCTCGTCAGCTTGTCAGCCATCGTCATGTTTCCGTTAACGGTCAGATCTGTAACATTCCTTCCAGACTGCTCGTTCCCGGTGATACGGTTGAAGTACGCGAACGTTCCCAAGCTCTTGAAGTCATTACCAATTCGCTTAGCGGTAAGGCAATGAATTCTCCTTGGTTGGAATGGGATGGCAATCTCATGGTCGGCAAATTCATGAACTATCCTCAGAGAGAAGAAATTCCTGAAACGATCAACGAACAGGCTATCGTCGAATTGTATTCTAAATAGTGATCAGTAATCTGTGATCTGTGAATGGCGTTTGTGGTACACTTCACAGCTCACAGTTCACAGCTCACAGTTCACAAAGATCATTAACAATTAAAAACAATAACAATGGCAATTTTAACATTTCAAAAACCCGATAAGGTCATCATGAATGAGGCCGACGATTTTCGCGGTGTTTTCGAATTTCGTCCGTTGCAACAAGGTTACGGCGTTACCATTGGTAATGCTTTGCGCCGCGTGTTGCTTTCTTCGTTGGAGGGCTACGCCATTACTTCTATCAAAATAGAAGGTGTTGCTCAGGAATTTTCCTCTATTCCCGGCGTCATGGAAGATGTTATCGACATCGTCCTCAACCTCAAACAGGTTCGCTTTAAGAATAAAATTGAAAACAACCATTCTGAAAAGGCTACCATTATCATTTCTGATCAGGAAACCTTTACGGCTGGTGATATGAACCGTTTTCTCAACTTCTTCCAGGTGCTTAACCCCGAGCAACTGATCTGTCGTATGGAACCCAGCGTTAAGTTGGTAATGGAAATTACGATTGATAAGGGCCGCGGATATGTTCCGGTTGAAGATAACCGCTCTCTTCATGAAGGTATCGACGTTATCGCGATAGACTCTATCCATACGCCGATCAAAAACGTGAAGTATTATATTGAGCCTTATCGTGTTGAACAGAAAACGGACTTCGAAAAGCTGATTCTTGAAATTGACACCGATGGCTCCATCCATCCGAAGAACGCCCTGAAGGAGGCTGCTAAAATCCTCATTCAGCATTTCGCATTGTTCTCTGACGACAAAATTACGCTGGATACTCCCGAACAACCTGCTGCTGCAGAAGATTTCGATGAGGATTCTATGCTGATTCGTCAGGTCCTTAAATCAAAACTGATTGACATGGACCTCTCCGTTAGAGCTCTCAACTGCTTGAAGTCAGCTGAATTGGAAACTCTTGGCGACTTGGTTGCCATTCATAAGAGCGACCTGCTTAAATTCCGTAACTTTGGTAAGAAATCTCTCGCTGAGTTGGAAGACTTGGTAAAATCCAAAGGTTTGGAATTTGGAATGAACGTATCAAAGTATAAATTAGATAAGGATTAAGAACAATGAGACACGCAAAAAGAATAAATCATTTAGGAAGAACGGATGCCCATAGAAAAGCTATGATGTCCAATATGGCTACATCCCTCATTATGCACAAAAGAATTTCCACCACCTTGGCAAAGGCAAAGGAATTGAGAAAATATGTTGAACCGCTCGTAACGCTTACTAAGCATGACACCACCCATTCCAGACGTCTGGTGTTCTCACAATTGCAGAATAAGTATGCCGTAACCGAACTTTTTAGAGAAATTTCTCAAAAGGTCGCTAGTCGTCCCGGCGGTTACACCCGTATTCTCAAGACAGGTTTCCGTAAAGGTGATAACGCTGAAATGTGCATTATTGAATTCGTTGATTATAACGAAACTTATACCACTGAAGCTGGCGCTAAGAAAGCTACTCGTACAAGACGTAGTTCTAAGAAGACCGCCAAGGTTGAAGAAGCAGTTGTTGAGACTGCCGCTGAAACCGCTGCTGAAGTTGCTGCAGAAGTCGAAGCTCCTGCTGCTGAATAATTTGATTCCCGTTTTATACGCGATAAAAAAAAAGGCTGCCATTCGGCAGCCTTTTTTATGTTACTTATTTGTTAGTCTTTAATAAGCTTCAAAAGATATTCACCATATCCGCTTTTCCGTAATGGCTCTGCAATAGTGCGCAGCTGTTGGCTGTCAATGAATCCATGCTGATAGGCAATCTCTTCAATACAACCCACTTTCAGTCCCTGACGAGCCTCAATGACTTGTACAAACTGCGTGGCTTCAATCAGGGAATTAAATGTTCCTGTGTCCAGCCATGCGGTACCGCGGTCCATTTTGCAGACTTTGAGTTTCCCTGCTTCTAAATAGTGCTTATTTACATCGGTGATCTCATACTCGCCACGCGCGCTGGGTTTGATGTTCTTGGCTACTTCCACAACACTGTTATCGTAAAAGTAAAGTCCTGGAACAGCATAATTTGATTTCGGATGTTGGGGCTTTTCTTCAATGGATACGGCATTCATGTCGGCATCAAACTCAACAACACCATATCGTTCCGGATCTGAAACGTGATAGGCAAAAATAACACCTCCTTCAGGATCCTTATTTTCCATGAGATGCTGCTCAATGCCGCCTCCATAGAAAATGTTGTCGCCTAATACGAGGGCCACTTTGTCGTTGCCAATGAATTCTTCGCCCAGAACAAAGGCTTGCGCAAGTCCGTTTGGAACTTCTTGTACTTTGTATTCAAAACGGCAGCCGATGCGCGAACCATCTCCCAGAAGTTTTTCGAAGTTGGGGAGGTCTTGTGGCGTGGATATGATGAGGATTTCGCGGATGTCCGCCTGCATAAGTGTTGAAATGGGATAATAGATCATTGGCTTGTCGTAGATGGGCATCAATTGTTTGCTCATAGCCAATGTAATGGGGTGAAGACGAGTGCCGGCGCCGCCGGCAAGAACGATACCTTTCATATTTACAATTGTTTTTTGTTTATTCTTAACGGAGTGCAAAAATATAAAAAATGCCTAGATGATGGTGATTTTCTTGTAATGGATTCTTTTGGGTGCCTCATTGCCCAATCTCATTTTTTTATTCTCTTCGTATTCTGTGTAACTGCCTTCAAAGAAATATACTTGGGAATCCCCTTCAAAAGCCAGGATGTGTGTGCAGATACGGTCTAGAAACCATCGGTCGTGCGAAATGACGACGGCGCAGCCGGCAAAATTCTCAAGTCCTTCTTCCAATGCACGCAACGTATTAACATCAATGTCGTTGGTGGGCTCGTCCAAAAGAAGAACGTTGGCCTCTGATTTCAAGGTCAGCGCAAGATGCAGCCTGTTGCGTTCGCCACCGGAAAGTACACCGGCCTTTTTGTTCTGCTCCGTACCACTGAAATTGAAGCGTGATAGGTAGGCGCGAGAATTGATGAGACGTCCGCCCATCATAATTTGTTCGTTTCCTTCGGATACAACTTCCCAAATGCTTTTCTCGGGGTCAATGACGGTGTGCTGTTGATCGACATAGCCTATTTTTACGGTCTCCCCGACTTTGAAGTCCCCACTATCAGGTTTGTCTAAACCCATGATGAGACGGAATAGGGTGGTCTTACCCGCTCCGTTGGGACCGATGACGCCGACAATGCCGTTGGGCGGAAGGTTGAAGTTTAGATCTTCAAAGAGTAGTTTGTCGCCAAAAGCCTTTCTAACATCTTGCGCCTCAATGACGTTATTCCCTAGTCTGGGACCATTGGGAATGAAGATTTGCAAGGTCTCCTCTTTCTCCTTTACATCTTCGTTGAGAAGTTTGTCATATGCGTTCAAACGGGCTTTTGACTTGGCATGACGCGCCTTGGGTGCCATGCGAACCCATTCGAGTTCGCGCTCCAGGGTCTTCATACGCTTACTCTCTTGTTTGGCCTCCATGGCAAGTCGGTTGGATTTCTGCTCCAGCCAGGAGGAATAGTTGCCCTGCCAGGGAATACCTTCCCCTCGATCCAGCTCCAAAATCCATCCCGCCACATTGTCAAGGAAGTACCTGTCGTGCGTAACGGCAATAACTGTACCCTTATATTGCTGTAAGTGGGCTTCCAACCATTGTACGGATTCGGCATCAAGGTGATTGGTGGGCTCGTCTAGTAGGAGGATATCAGGCTCGGTGAGCAATAGGCGACAGAGGGCTACGCGGCGACGTTCCCCTCCGGATAGGTTTTTAACGGGTGTGTCTCCTTCGGGACAACGCAGTGCGTCCATGGCACGGTCTAATTTTGAATCTAGTTCCCAAGCGTCGTATTGATCTATGAGCTCGGTCAGCTCTCCCTGTCGCTCAATGAGCTTGTTCATCTCGTCATCACTCATGGGCTCGGCGAATTTCAGGTTCACCTCTTCGTATTCTTTGAGAACATCCACGATTTTCTGCACGCCCTGCATCACAATTTCTTTCACCGTGAGCTCGTCGTCCAATTGCGGCTCCTGGGGAAGATAGCCAATCGAATACCCAGGCGAGAAAACCACATCGCCTTGGAAATTCTTGTCTATACCGGCGATAATCTTCAAAAGTGATGACTTGCCCGCACCATTTAGGCCCAGTACGCCGATCTTCGCACCATAGAAAAAAGATAGGTAGATGTTTTTTAATACTTGCTTTTGAGGTGGAAATGTCTTGCTGACATTCACCATGGAAAAGATGATTTTTTTGTCGTCTGCCATAGAATATGTTTTTGAGCCGCAAAGATATGAATATTCCTAATGTTATTTTTGTATCTTTGCATTTTAATTTTTTAAAGATTATGAAAAACATCAAACTAATTGTTCTGCTGATTTTATCATGCATTGTAGCATGTTCTTGCAAATCTAAAAACGATGTGTTTTCCGCTCCGGAAAAGGTTGTGGAACAATAC
Organism: Bacteroidales bacterium; assembly: GCA_045600525.1. Classification (GTDB taxonomy): domain Bacteria; phylum Bacteroidota; class Bacteroidia; order Bacteroidales; family WCHB1-69; genus F23-D06. The sequence continues at coordinate 13,488 of JAZRYC010000034.1, read as the reverse complement.
GAAATCGCCTTCTGCACAGGGGATTTTGACAATATGTATAAGTATACGGTCCCTAAAAATGCCGCGATTATTAAAGGTCTTCAGCGTGCAATGAAGCAAAACCAGGCACAGTTGGACAAGGTCCGTGCTAATAATGTGGAAGTGAAATCCGTGGTCTGTACGATGCAGAATGATTCCGTAGCATTTTGTGAATGTAAGTACGTCTTGAATGGCGCGGACAGAACATCTATCATCGATGTGAATAAGATAGATGGCAAGTGGCTGGTGAATATGGCAATTAACTAATTGATAATTCGAAATATACTGAATATGAATTTTGTAGAAGAATTAAAATGGCGCGGCATGTTGCATGACATCATGCCCGGAACGGAAGAATTATTGAATAAGGAAGTGTGTTCCGCCTATCTTGGAATCGATCCAACGGCGGATTCTCTGCATATCGGACATCTTGTGGGTATTATGATGCTCTCTCATCTGCAGCGATGTGGCCATCGCCCGATTGCCCTCCTTGGAGGCGCGACCGGTATGATTGGAGACCCTTCCGGTAAATCTCAAGAACGAAATCTGTTGGATGAGGAAACACTGCGCCATAACCAGGAATGTATCAAAAAGCAGTTGAGTAAATTTCTCAAATTTGATACGGATGAACCCAATGGCGCCATTCTGGTAAATAATTACGACTGGATGAGTAAATTTTCTTTTCTGGAGTTTATTCGCGATATCGGTAAGCATATTACCGTGAACTATATGATGGCCAAAGATTCTGTGAAAAAAAGATTCAATGGTGAAGGTGACGGGATGTCCTTCACAGAATTTTCCTATCAACTGGTGCAGGGATATGACTTTTTCTATCTGAATCAAAATTATAATTGCAAGCTTCAGATGGGCGGATCCGACCAATGGGGTAATATCACTACCGGTACGGAACTGATTCGACGTAAGGCCAATGGCGAAGCATACGCGCTGACCTGCCCGTTGATTACCAAGGCCGATGGTGGAAAGTTTGGAAAAACGGAGAAGGGCAATATCTGGTTGGATCCTGAAAGAACCTCTCCTTACGCATTCTATCAGTTCTGGCTGAATTGTTCTGATGAGGATAGTAAGCGTTATATTCGTATTTTTACCCACTTTACAAAAGAAGCCATCGAAGCAATGGAACAGGAACATAATGAGGCTCCTCATTTGCGCGTTTTGCAGAAGGCTTTGGCTAAGGATCTTACAACTAGAGTGCATTCCAAAGAAGATTACGAGGCTGCCGTAAATGCCTCTGAAATCCTTTTTGGAAAAGGTACGGCTGAGTCTTTGTCGGCTCTCCCAGAAAAATTATTCCTTTCCTTGTTCGAGGGCGTTCCTCAATTTGACGTTCCTGCCGCTATTCTTGAAGAAGGCTGTGGTATGGCTGATTTCCTGGCCGAGCATACCCAGGTCTTCGCATCTAAGGGCGAAGCCCGCAGAATGTTGAAGGACAATGGCGTTTCTATCAACAAGGCGAAAGTGAAAGAAGATACGACGCTTACGAAGAACGATCTCCTTAATGGAAAATATATCCTTGTGCAAAAGGGCAAGAAGAATTATTATATTGTCAATGTTCGCTAGCTCGGTTGGCAAGAGACAATTCTTTTTGAAATGAGCATTTTATTAGTTTGATAAAATTATGTCTTGGCTGTCTATTATTTTCATTATCATTGTCGGTTTGCTGCTGATGATTCTTGACTTCCTTGTTATTCCCGGTGGCGTGGTTGCCGTTGTAGGCATCTTCTGCATGGTGGGTGGCGTAGTTGCTTCCTTTGTGCAGTTCGGCACCACGGCGGGCATCATCTGTCTGTTGGGTACTGCCGCGTTCACCATCGCCTCCTTTGTGCTGATGATGCGTACGAAGACATGGCGTAAATTGCAACTGAATACGCGCATTGACAGCAAAATGAACGAAGTTGATGAAAGTAAGATTAAGGTAGGCATGGTCGGCGTGGCAGTGTCGCGTCTGGCCCCTATGGGCACAGGACGTTTCGGTGATGAAATGGTGGAGGTTTCTTCTACGCAGGATTTTATCGAAGTAAATTCGGAAATTGAAATCATCAGAATAGAGGGTGGTAAAATATTCGTTCAACTCATAAAATAACAGGGTTGAACATTTGTATAAATTATAAATTTTATTCGTATGTCACAAACAATCCTAGTCGTAATCGGTGTCTTGGCGCTGGTCATCCTGTTTTTCTGGATGGTGCCTTTGCGCTTGTGGTTTATTGCCATTCTGAATGGCGTCCATGTGTCGTTGATTCAGCTTATTCTCATGCGTTGGCGTCGCGTTCCGCCAGATATGATTGTCAATGCCATGATTACGGCTACGAAGGCAGGCATTCCGTTGAACCGTGATCAGCTGGAAGCTCATTTTCTGGCCGGCGGACATGTGAAACCCGTGGTTAGTGCGCTTATTTCAGCCGATAAGGCTAATATACCTTTGGATTTCAAAGCCGCTACGGCCATCGACCTGGCTGGTCGTAATGTGTTGGAAGCCATTCAAACATCCGTAAATCCGAAGGTTATCAATACACCGCCCGTTGCCGCTGTGGCCAAGGACGGTATCCAGTTGATCGCCAAAGCCAGAGTGACGGTGCGTACCAATATTCGACAATTGGTGGGCGGCGCCGGTGAGGAAACGATTATCGCCCGCGTGGGCGAGGGTATTGTCTCCGCTATCGGTTCCGCAGAAACCCATAAGATGGTGCTCGAGAATCCTGACTCCATCTCAAAACTGGTGCTTTCCAAAGGACTCGACTCCGGTACGGCTTTTGAAATTCTCTCCATTGACATCGCCGATGTGGATGTGGGTAAGAATATCGGTGCTATGCTGCAGATGGATCAGGCCAATGCCGATAAGAATATTGCCCAGGCAAAGGCTGAGGAACGTCGCGCTATGGCTGTTGCTTCCGAACAGGAAATGAAGGCAAAAGCGCAGGAAGCCCGCGCCAAGGTGATCCTCGCCGAAGCGGAAGTCCCATTGGCCTTGGCCGATGCGTTTAGAAACGGCAACCTCGGTGTGATGGATTATTATAAGTTGGAAAATATCAAAGCCGATACGCAAATGCGTGAGGGTATTAGTAAGGTGGGACAGACTTCGTCTACCCCTAATGTGAAAAACCATAATAAATAACATTATGAAAAAAATTGTTTTGGCACTGTTTGTGGTTGCCTTAAATCTTTCGGCTATGTCTCAGGATGTTAAATTACCGCAACCTCTGAAAAAGGGTGGAATGCCTTTGTATGAGGCCTTGAATAATCGTCAAACTAATAGGGACTTTAATCCGAATAGGGAACTTTCCCTACAACAACTTTCCGATATGCTCTGGTGTGCTTCCGGTGTGAATCGCGAAGATGGAAGAATGACGGCCCCGACGGCACGCAATGCACAGGAAATTGACCTCTATGTGTTTTTGCCTAAAGGCGTATATCTGTATATGCCAAAAGAGAATCTGCTTAAGTTGGTGATTCCTGAAGATCTTCGGGCGAAGTTGTCTTCCAGAAGCAAAATGCCTGCTGAAGCTCCCGTGTCCCTCTTGTTTGTAGCCAATTACAAGAAAATGGATGGATTTGACCAACAGGGTCGTGAATTTTACGGTGCAACCGATGCGGCTTTCGTCAGTCAGAACGTATATCTCTATTGTGCCGCCAATGACTTAAACACGGTGGTGATGGGTGCTATTGATCGCGATGCGATTCATGATTTTCTCAAGCTTGACGGTAAGGCTGTTTTGGCTCAACCCGTTGGCTATCCTGCTAAATAATGCGAACAAGAATCGTTTTATGGATATTTACACTTTTGGGCATAACGATGAGTTATGCCCAAAACGTTCCTATACGGAATTTGAGTTATGACTATGAAATGATTCGCCTGGATTCCGCTTACGACCAAAATCTAAATCCTTCCCTGGTTCGCTATCTCCAACGTCAGAAGGCACATTTAGACAAGGAAATGAATGTGGTGATCGGCTATGCGGATGAACCCATGCTTTCCTATCCACCCGCCAGTTCCTTATCAAATTTTCTGACAGATATCATATTGGAGCATGCCAATGATTATTTGCCAGAACAACCGACTACGAAATGTGACGTCTCCTTTTTGAATTTCGGAGGCATTCGCTCGAGCTTGCCACAGGGTGATATTACAGTGGGGGATATTTTTTCGATTTCCCCATTTGAAAATTATTTGGTGTTTGTGGATTTGAAAGGGGCGGAGCTCCGAAAGATTTTCTTAAGGCTGAAGGGTAATAAGAGTAATGCTCCATATGCCGGTGCGCAGGTGGTTTTTGTAGATGATAAAGCTGTCTCCATTACGGTGGATGGAAATCCTTTGGAAGATGACCGAATATATAGAATGGTGACTTTGAACTTTATTTCCGAAGGAGGAGACCATATTATGAGTGACATCCTCTTTGAAAAGGTTACCTATACGCCGGTCGTGTTTCGCGACTTCCTTATTGACCAAATCAGGCAAATGTCAAAAGAGGGCAGGCATATCGTATCGAAAATGGATCAGCGGGCAGTTTGTCAGTAGAAAAAAATATTAAACAAATTAATACACTTATACATGTGGACTTTTGTTATTTCCATTGTGGCACTCGTCTTGGGGTACCTGATTTATGGTAGACTTATGGATCATCTTTTTGAGATGGACCCAAATCGTAAAACGCCGGCCATTACTATGGCTGATGGTGTGGACTATGTTCCGATGAAGCCGTGGCGGGTGTATTTGATACAATTCTTGAACATTGCCGGAGTTGGCCCGATATGCGGCGCTATTATGGGAGCCCAGTTTGGCTCGGCATCCTTCTTATGGATTGTCCTGGGAAGTATTTTTGCTGGTGCGGTCCATGACTATCTGTCGGGTATGATTTCCTTGCGCAGCAATGGATGCAGCCTGCCTGAAATCCATGGCGAGTATCTTGGAAAGGGTATTAAGCAGTTTATGCGTTTCTTTATGGTTATTCTGATGATTATGGTGGGTGTGGTCTTTGTAAATACGCCAGCCACATTGCTCCATTCCAATTTTACGCCGAATTGGAATGTATATGTCTGGGTGCTCATTATCATTTCCTACTATCTTATAGCCACGTTGCTGCCGATTGATAAACTTATAGGAAAGATCTATCCTGTATTCGGTATTTTGCTGTTAGGAATGGCTGTGGCCATTGTGGTGGCATTTATTCTCTACAAACCGAATATTCCTGAATTGTGGGACGGTTTGCAAAACAAGCATCCCGATGCCGCCCATAGTCCTATCTTCCCGATGATGTTTATCTCCATTGCCTGTGGCGCTATTTCTGGCTTCCATGCCACACAGTCGCCACTGATGGCGCGCTGTATGACGAATGAACGCCAAGGACGGCCGATATTCTATGGGGCAATGATTACCGAGGGCATAGTGGCACTTATTTGGGCTGCTGCCGCCACCTATTTCTTCGGACCCGATAGTCCGGTGGATATGACGGGGAAAAGCGGTCCTGCCATGGTGGGAATTATTGCCAATACGTGGTTCGTACCCGTTGTAGCCATGATCACCGTGCTTGGCGTGATCAGCGCCGCTGTTACGTCGGGAGATACGGCTCTGCGTTCCGCCCGACTGATTATTGCCGATTTTCTTAAATTTGATCAAAAGCCCATTAAAAACCGTCTGCTCGTGGCTCTGCCTGTTTTTTTGGTAATGGGTGCCCTGTTGATGTTTAGTTTGAAAGACGCCAAAGGCTTTGAGATTATTTGGCGCTATTTTGCCTGGGCTAATCAGTTGCTGGCCGCTATCACGTTGTGGGCAGTTACCGTCTTCCTTTCCCATCATAGAAAGGGCGTTGCCTATTTGGTAACTTTAATTCCTGGATTGTTTATGACGATGGTGACCAGTTGCTTTATACTGATTTCTGAAGATGGTGGCTTGGGCATGATGTTGCCTCGTTCGGCATCCTATATCATTGGCGCAGCCTTTACCTTTGCCGTACTCGTTGTGTTTGCGGTGGATCGTTATAAAATGAAATCAAAGAAACAATCCTAATATCCGTTCAGCTTTCTTCTATGTAGGAATAACCATTTATCAGAATCTATGATTGATTTGATGGAACAGAAATATTGCCTTTCAGTGAGGAAAATGATGTGATGTATTAAAATGTCAGATTGCTTTCCGAAGAGCGAATTCTATGGATGCTGCGACCAAAACAGTATCCCTTAAAATGTAAAGAGACGCGGCACGCCGCGTCTCTTTCATATAATAATGTTGTATTATATCTTACAACAAGGAGAATGCTACGGTAAGACCAGCCATTACGATGGATACCATACTCATCAATTTGATAAGGATGTTCAAGGAAGGACCGGATGTGTCTTTGAACGGGTCACCAACGGTGTCGCCAACGACGGTAGCCTTGTGGTTGTCAGAACCCTTGCCACCGAAGTTGCCTTCTTCGACATACTTCTTAGCATTGTCCCATGCACCACCGGAGTTGGCCATGAAGATAGCCAATACGAAACCACAACCCAGACCGCCAACAAGCAGACCGAGAACACCTGCCACGCCGAGGATGACACCCGTCAAAATCGGAGCGAGGATGGCGAGGATGGACGGCAACAACATTTCGTGTTGAGCACCCTTTGTGGAGATGGCCACGCAACGTGCGTAATCAGGAGTACCTTCACCCGTGAGGATACCCTTGATTTCACGGAACTGACGACGAACTTCTTCTACCATCTTCTGGGCAGCACGACCAACAGCGTTCATCGTGAGACCGCAGAACAAGAAGGCCATCATAGAACCGATGAATACGCCAACGAGCACTTTCGGGTTCATCAAGCTGACATTGTACCAGCTCATAAAGTCGATAAGAGTAGCATTGGAGAGTTCTTCAGCCGTCTTTTCAACGCCTTCAGCAACGTATGCCAAACCGTTAGATGCGCCATCAGCGATACGGATGAGGGCCATCTTGATTTCTTCTACATAGGAAGCAAGCAATGCGAGAGCTGTCAAAGCAGCAGAACCGATAGCGAAACCTTTACCTGTAGCAGCGGTAGTGTTGCCAAGTGCGTCGAGAGCATCGGTACGTTTACGAACTTCAGGTTCAAGACCGCTCATTTCAGCGTTGCCACCAGCGTTGTCGGCGATAGGACCGTAAGCGTCCGTTGCCAATGTGATACCGAGGGTGGAAAGCATACCTACAGCGGCAATACCGATACCGTACAAACCAAGAGAAAGGTTTTGAGCGGTGAAGGCGATTTGGAAACCGTTAGCGCACAAGAAAGCGAGGATGATTGCGATACCAATGGTGAGCACCGGAATCACGGTGGAAATCATACCCAAGCCAAGACCGGAGATGATAACGGTAGCCGGACCAGTTTGAGAAGATTCAGCAACCTTTTGTGTCGGTTTGTAAGATTGGGAAGTGTAGTATTCAGTGGATTTACCAATAATAACACCAGCGAGGAGGCCGACGACGACAGAGAGGGAAACGTGCCACCACATACTGGTTTCCGTACCGAAAACGAGTGCGAAAATCACAAATGTAGCGATTGCGATAAGGACAGCAGCAGTGTTTGTACCACGGCTGAGGGCCTTGAGCAATTGGGTCATGTTAGCTTCTTCTTTCGTACGAACGATGAAGATACCGATGATAGAAAGGATAACGCCGACAGCGGCAATCATCATCGGAGCGAGGATGGATTTCATCTGCATTTCAACGCCGATGGTGGCGAAAGCAGCGGCACCGAGAGCCATCGTGGAGAGGATGGAACCAGCGTAGGATTCGTAAAGGTCAGCGCCCATACCGGCAACGTCGCCTACGTTGTCACCAACGTTATCTGCGATAGTAGCAGGGTTACGTGGGTCATCTTCAGGGATGTTGAATTCCGTCTTACCAACGAGGTCGGCGCCAACGTCAGCAGCCTTGGTGTAGATACCGCCGCCGACACGTGCGAACAGAGCCTGTGTGGAAGCACCCATACCGAAGGTCAGCATCGTAGTGGTGATGATGACGAGATGGTTGGTTTCAGGAATGCAGGCGTTGAGGATGAGGAACCATGCGGAGACGTCCAAAAGGGCAAGACCTACAACGGTAAGACCCATAACGGCACCACTACGGAAAGCGACCTGCAAACCTTTGTTCAAAGATTGGCGTGCGCCGTTAGCGGTACGTGCAGAAGCGTAGGTGGCGGTCTTCATACCGAGGAAACCGGCCAAACCGGAAAAGAAACCGCCGGTAAGGAAAGCAAACCATACCCAACCGTTCTGCAAATCGAACAGGGACATTACAAAGAACAATACGGCCAAGATGATGAACACGATGGTCACCACTTTGTACTGTTGTTTCAGATAGGCCATGGCGCCTTTGCGCACGTGAGCCGCGATTTCGCGCATGGTGGGCGTACCTTCATCTTCTTTCAGCATTCTGCGATAGAAGAAAAATGCAAAACCCAATGCAACGATGGATGCGATGAACACAATCCATACATACTTTACAAGATTTTCCATAAATAATAATGATTTAAATTGTTGATAATTAGAAATTTATATTTTTTTTTAAGTAAAATCTTCCAAAACGGCAAAATTACATAAAAATGTTTTTGAGACCAAAAGTTGTATCAAAAAACTTGCTAACAATCTTTTATATCGTATGTAAACGTCTGCGTTTATAGGTTTCGAAGGTTATCATTTTGAGCCTTTTTTGTATCTTCGCACCTTCAAAAAGAATCGGTTATGAAAATAGAGATTTGTTGCAATTCCATTCAGTCGGCGGCCAATGCGAAGGCAGCCGGAGCCACCCGTATCGAACTCTGTCAGGATCTTGAAAACGGCGGAACGACCCCTTCGGCGGCCACCATCCGGCGCTGCGTGCAGGATTTGCAGTTGGACGTCTTTGTGCTGGTGCGTCCTCGCTCGGGCAACTTCTGCTATAATGACTTGGAAGTGGATACAATGGCTGACGATGTTCAAATTTGCAAGGATTTGGGTGTGGCAGGTATCGTTGTGGGCTTCCTTCGTGAGGATGGTTTTGTCGATGTGGAACTCACGCGCCGTTTTGTTCAAATGGCTGCGCCGATTCCCGTAACTTTCCATCGTGCCTTTGACTGTTGTCCCGACTGGCGGCGCTCTCTGGAAGAAATCATTGACTGTGGATGTGCGCGTATCCTCACTTCTGGCTGCAAGCCTACTGCCATGGAGGGCAGAGACAATCTTCGCGACATAATCCAACAGGCTGGGGAACGCATCACCATATTGATGGGCAGTGGCATCCGTCCCGATAATGTACGCGAGCTGGTGGAATACACCGGCGCCAAGGAGGTGCACGGTTCCTGCAAATCTGCTACGCAGGGTGGCTATAATGAAACCGATGAATTACAGGTACGTGCCCTCATGGACCAATTAAGGGAATTGTAGATTCTTTTTGCGGTAAAGGACGCTCCTTCTTTGGCTTGATTCCCTCATTGAGAAAACAGATTTTATAGTGTTGTTTTGTTTTGCATTTTTGCGGCATCAATCAAACATCAAACAACCCTTTAAAATCAAACAAAAATGAACGAAATGTTTTGCTCTCAATGTCAGGAAACCGCTGCTGGTACTGGATGTACCATGCGCGGAGTCTGCGGAAAGACCGCGGATGTTGCCAATCTTCAAGATCTCATTATCTATCTGGATAAGGGAATATCTCTGCTGAACGATCATCTTCGCAAATTTGATGTGCCCAGTCATAAGGCCGACCAGTTTGTGGTGCGTTCGCTCTTTACAACGATTACCAATGCCAATTTTGATAAGAATTATTTGATGGAGTCCATTCATCGCGGTTTGGTGCTGCGCGATGAGCTGAGAAACCATGCCAAGGACACCGGTTGCTGCTGCAGTATGCTGCAAATGGATTCTCTGAATTGGCAGGTTGCCAATGAACAGGAAATGCTGGACAAGGCTCGCACGGTGGGCGTCCTTTGTACAGCTGATGAGGATATTCGCGCGTTTCGGCAGTTGGTCGTCCTTGGATGTAAGGGAATGGCTGCATATTATGAGCACGCCTCTAATCTGGGATTTGAACAGGAAGATATTGTGGCCTTTATGGAGCAGGCCCTTGCCGCCACACTCTTTGATCAGACCAAGGAAGAACTCATTGACTGGGTGCGGCAGGTAGGTATGTATGGCGTGAAGGTGATGGCGCTGTTGGAAGAAGCCAATGTGCGTCGCTATGGTCGCCCCGAAGCCACCAAAGTGAACATCGGCGTTCGGCACCGCCCCGGCATTTTAATCAGTGGCCATGATCTTCGTGATCTGGAGGACCTGCTCATTGAGTCGTTGGATGAAGGGGTGGATATCTATACCCACTCTGAGATGCTCCCTTCCCATTCCTATCCCTATTTTAAGAAATTTCCTCATTTTGTCGGAAATTATGGTGGGGCATGGCATTCGCAAGTCCAGGATTTTGAAACCTTTAACGGACCTGTTCTCTTTACTACCAACTGTATTGTTCCTCCTCGTTTGAACAATGAATATTCAGGGCGAGTGTTTACAACGGGTGCAGCTGGATTTGTAGGCTTCCCACACATCCCAGACCGTCAGGAGGGAGAACGGAAGGATTTCACGCCGATTATCCAGATGGCAAAGCAATGTGAGCCTCCGGTAGAAATAGAAACCGGCAGCATCGTCGGGGGGTATGCCCACGATCAAGTGATGGCGCTTTCCGATCAGATTATTGAGGCTGTGCGCAATGGTCATATCCGCAAGTTCGTCGTCATGGCCGGATGCGATGGAAGGATGCCGTCTCGAACCTATTATACGCAGTTCGCCCACCAACTTCCCAAAGATACGGTGATTCTGACAGCGGGGTGCGCCAAATATCGATATAACAAGCTCCCTCTGGGCACCATAGACGGCATTCCCCGCGTGTTGGATGCCGGCCAGTGCAATGACAGCTATTCGCTGGCCGTGATTGCCCTTTCTCTCAAAGAAGCCCTGCAATTGGAAGATGTCAACGACCTTCCCATTGTCTATAATATTTCCTGGTATGAACAGAAAGCCGTTCTTGTTCTCCTTGCCCTATTAAGTTTGGGCATTCGCAATATACACCTTGGACCGACCTTGCCCGGATTCCTGTCTCCCAATGTGTCAAAGTATCTGGTGGATTCTTTTGGCCTGGGAACGATTTCCTCCGTGGATGAGGATATCATGAATTGGATGTAGGTTGAACATTGTGTGTGTGGATGCGGCCTCGCTAATATGGCGGGGCCGTTTTTCTTCCCGATTCTTTTTGTATTTTTGCCGCCTCAAAACTGAAGGTATGATTGTATGTATAGCCGAAAAACCCAGTGTGGCGCGTGATATTGCGCATGTGCTTGGTGCCAACCAGGCGCATGACGGTTATATGGAGGGCAATGGCTATCAGGTGACGTCGACTTTCGGACACCTGTGTACGCTCAAAGAACCTCATGACTATACGCCGATGTGGAAGGCTTGGGCACTTAGCCGCCTTCCTATGATTCCTCCGCGTTTTGGAATAAAACTTATTGATGATAAAGGTATTGCCAAACAGTTCGCGATAATCGAATCATTGATGCAGAAGGCCGACCGCATTGTCAATTGCGGTGATGCCGGGCAGGAAGGGGAATTGATTCAGCGATGGGTGATGCAGAAGGCACGCGCTACCTGCCCCGTGTCGCGTCTCTGGATATCTTCCCTTACGGAAGAAGCCATTAAAGAAGGCTTTTCCTTGCTGAAGGACCAGTCGGAATACCAGTCCCTTTATGAGGCAGGACTCTCACGTGCCATTGGCGACTGGTTGCTGGGAATGAATGCCACACGTCTCTATACGTTGAAGTACGGACAAAACCGCCAGGTGCTTTCCATTGGACGTGTGCAGACGCCGACGCTGGCCCTGATTGTGAATCGATATTGGGAAATACGGAACTTCCAATCGGAGGCCTATTGGGTGCTTTCCACGCTTTACCGCAATACGGTCTTTACCGCTACAAAGGGAAAATATAAGTCGATTGCAGAAGGTCAGGAGGATTTGCAACGTGTTCTGGATAAGGATTTCACAGTTACTGATATTGCCGAGAAAAAGGGTAGGGAAGCCCCTCCGCGCCTTTTCGACCTTACCTCGCTGCAGGTTGAGTGTAACCGAAAATTCGGCTATTCTGCAGAACATACCCTGCAGATCATCCAAAGCCTTTATGAGAAAAAACTGACGACCTATCCTCGCGTGGATACCACCTACCTCAGTGATGATATTTATCCGAAGTGCCCGAAGATTCTTCAGGGGCTTTCCGCATATGCTTCTTTTACCAATCCATTGAATGGTCAGAAACTGCCTAAGAGTAAGAAGGTGTTTGATAGCAGCAAGGTGACGGATCACCATGCCATCATCCCCACTGGAGTGGTTGCCGGAACTCTGCCTCCGCAGGAAGCGGCGGTCTATGATGAGGTCTGTCGACATTTTATCGCAGTCTTCTATCCCGATTGCGTGTTCTCTACCACTACGGTGCTGGGAACGGTTGATGAATTGGAATTTAAGGCTTCAGGCAAACAGATCCTTGAACCTGGTTGGCGCGTGGTGATAAAACCGGCCAAAATCGAAGATGAAAAAAAAGATGACGATAAAGATAAGGATGAAGAACGTGAACTGCCATCATTCGTGAAAGGTGAACACGGACCCCATGAACCTTCCCTTGCCGAGAAGTGGACGAATCCTCCGAAACCCTATACGGAGGCAACTCTCCTGCGGGCTATGGAAACTGCCGGAAAGTTGGTGGATGACGAATCCCTGCGTGAGGTATTGAAGGAAAACGGCATAGGCCGCCCTTCTACTCGGGCCGCCATTATAGAGACGCTTTTCAAACGTCGCTATATTGTTAAGGAACGTAAGAGCCTTGCCCCCACGCAGACTGGTATTGAACTGATTGGACTGATTCGTGAAGAACTCCTGAAAAGCGCCGAATTGACTGGTATATGGGAGAAGAAATTGCGTGAGATAGAACAACGCAAATACGCGGCCGGACAATTTATTGAGGAGTTGAAACAGATGGTGGGAGAGATCGTCGCTCAAGTCATGAACGACAACAGTAACCGTCGCGTAGCCGTGACTCCGGAAGCGACCAAAAAGGAAAGGCCCGCAAAATCTAAAAGCGCATCCTCAGGAAAAAGGTCCTCACAAAAGAAAACCGCCACCGCCCAACCTGTAACGAATGTGGTTGTAGATGAACTGGTAGGGAAGGCGTGTCCCCTATGCCGCAAAGGACATATCATTAAAGGTCGAACATCCTATGGATGCTCGGAATGGCGGAACGGCTGCAACTACAGAAAGCCCTTCTAAACGCCTGATTTACACTAAAGTACGATTGCTGGAATGCAAAAATGATTTTATTCTTATTGCGGAAAGGTTCTAAGTTGCCTTTTCCCTATATCATTAACCATTAACCTCTTATTGTCCGAGCAGCTGCTTGACGGCATTTTCCAGTGCGGGACCGCGCAAGTCTTTG
>JAZRYC010000033.1:0-7175 GCA_045600525.1 Bacteroidales bacterium | reverse complement strand
AGGCAAGGCATCGCGCAATTTCCACGCGTCGCCGTTCTCCGCCAGAAAGATTGTTTCCCTTGTTATGGCGCACTTTCTCAATGTTGAATTCTGAAATGAGGCTCTCCAGCTGATCTTTTTGCTCCTGTTTGCTTTTTCCACTGAATTCCAATATGGCTTTGATGTTATCTTCAACGGTGAGATGACGAAATACGGAAGCCTCTTGGGGAAGATAGGCTAGGCCAAGCTGTGCCCGCTTGTACATGGGCATTTCCGTAATATCTTGATCATTGAGGAAGATTTTTCCGGCAAAGGGCTTTATTAGCCCCACAATCATATAAAATGATGTGGTTTTTCCCGCTCCATTGGGCCCTAATAATCCGACGATTTCCCCTTGGGTGAAATCAATGGACACCTGATTTACGACGGTCCTGTTTTTATATTTCTTAACTAAACCTTCTGTTCTGATTTTGTATTCCATGACTAACTCCTTTCAATCATTTCCTTGAGCCTGGAAAGCGCTTTGTTGATGGCTTGCTCAATGGGCCCTTTGAGCATCGGCTGCAGGAAGATGGGTATATCCGCCTCGGCTACGATTTGCAGGATGCAGCCCGGATCGTTGTCTTCGATGTGGAAGTCGGCGTGGGCGGAAAATTTCTTGTCTGTATCAATCCTATAAGTGACCTTTGTAAACGGCATTTGCTCCACAAGGTGAAAATAACAGGTTACCATGTCGTTGATGTTGAAACTACATCCGTCATCGGTGACTTGCCAGTCTTTGATTTGTGGAACGTTGGAGGGAAGCTCCTGCCTAGAGAAGTTTAGCAGGGCATTGAACACACGCTCCGGTGAGGTTGAAAAGGTTTCTTTATTGCTTTGTATCTTCATAATGGTAAAAATGCCTGCAAAGATACAAATTTAAGTGCTATATAGAATATTTTGTCTATGTGCGGCATTTTTTATTACTTTTGCACTTTCAATTTTTTATAAAACTAAAATCGTATTAATATGAAGAAATTTTTACAGGAATTCAAGGATTTTGCCATGAGAGGCAATGTCGTTGATATGGCAGTCGGTGTCATTATTGGTGGTGCATTTGGTAAAATCGTCACCTCTTTGGTGAATGATATTTTGATGCCTCCGATTGGTTGGTTGCTTGGCGGTACCGATTTCTCAAAACTCAGTGTTAAGTTGCCGGTTCGCGAAGGTATGGATCCCGTAACGTGGAACTATGGTAATTTTATTCAGGTTATCATTGACTTTGTTATCGTCGCTTTCTGTATTTTCTTGCTTATCAAGGGAATCAACAAGCTCTCTTCCATGCGTAAGAAAGAAGAGGAAGAAGCTCCTGCAGCTGCTCCAGAACCAACTGCTGAAGAAAAACTTCTTACAGAGATTCGCGATCTCTTAAAGACGAAATAAACAGTTTGAAATGGTTTGACGGAAGAGACGAAGATGATGATTGTTCTTCGTCTCTTTCTGTATAAGAAGTTTCAAGTTTCATCATAATTTTTACCCAGTTCACCAATTGCAGTATTAGCACATTAACATTATGACCTATAAAGGCGTTCACATCGTTGACGACACGCTGGATGCAGTTGCCAACATAGTAGTAGAAAACGGATATATCCAGAAAGTTGAAATTTTAGACGAACAGGCGAATCCTGCCATGCCGGTGCTGCTTCCTTCGTTTACGGACTTGCACGCCCACTTTCGCGATCCAGGCTTGACTTATAAGGAGGATGTGGAGTCAGGAAGTCGCGCAGCTGTGCGTGGAGGCTATACGGCCGTCTGCCTCATGCCGAACACACTTCCCGTTTGCAGTTCTTTGCAGCAGGCTAGGGACGTGGAAGACCGCGTCCAAAGTCTTAATCTTATTCGCGCCAACCAGATTGTCAGTATGACGCTGAATGAGCAGGGACAGGATTGTTCGCATCTTTTATCCATTCCGGCGGGCGCCATCCCCTTTGTCTCCGATGACGGAAAAGGCGTGAACCGTGATGATGTGATGGAACAGATTTTCAATATTTGTAAGGAAAAGGACTTTCTTATCATGGCGCATGAAGAGGATGCCCGCTATAGTCCTGCGGATCTTCGTATGGCTGAAAATGCCATGACTTTTCGTGACCTGGCCCTCTGCGAAAAAACAGGAGGCAGCATTCATTTCTGTCATGTAAGCACAATTGAGGCCATTGAAGCTATTGCTGAAGCTAAACGCAAAGGATTGCATGTGTCGTGTGAGATCACGCCGCATCATATTTTCTTCAATGCGGAACAGGCCAATTATTATCGCGTGGCTCCTCCTTTCCGCACGGATAAAGATATCTTGGCTCTGATTAAGGCCTTGCAGGATGGAACGGCTGATGCTATTGCCACTGATCATGCGCCCCATACGCCTGAAGATAAAGCTAATGGCGCCAACGGTATCTCCGGAATTGAAACGGCTTTCTCTCTCTGTTATACGCGACTTGTTCGCGGCGGTCATCTTACCCTCCAACAACTTGTAAAACTCATGGCCACTACTCCTTCTCGAATGATGCGTATCCATAAGGGTAGTTTTAAGGTCGGTATGTTAGCCGACTTCGTGCTTGTGGACTTGAATACGCCCTATGTCATTCATGCTTCTGAATTTGCCTCTCGTGGTAAGAATACTCCATTTGAAGGCCAGAAGGTCTATGGTCGAGTGCTGGAAACTATCAAGGGCGGTGAAATTGTCTATCAGGCAGAAGAATAGTTTCAGATTTCAAACGCTAATAACTCATAACTTATCATTTTCAGCATGGATTCCCCTCGCGAAACTTTTCAGGATCATCCTGTCTATACGCTTTCTGAGATTGCGATGAGTATTCACCGCGTGGTGGAGCGAACCTATCCGCAACCCTATTTTATTAAAGCGGAGGTCCTTAAACTGAATTTTTATCCGCATAGCGGTCATTGTTATCCGGAATTGGTGGAAAAGGATGGGAATACTATCAAGGCTGAAATGCGCGCGGTTATTTGGGCTTCAAATTACCAACGTATCAACGACCGATTTCAGCAGATTACGGGTGAATCGCTGAAAGAAAATATCAGTATTCTATGCCTGGCTTCCATAGAATATAGTCCAAAGCATGGATTGGCACTGCACATACAGGATATTGAGCCCTCCTATACGTTGGGCGAGATGGTGAAGAATAGGAACGCCGTCATTGAACGATTGAAGAAGGAAGGTGTTTTTACCCATAATAAAAATCTGCCCATGCCCTTGCTGCCCAAACGAATTGCCGTGATTTCCGTGGAAACGAGCAAAGGTTACAGTGACTTTATTTCCACCCTGAATAATAACCACCACGGTTATCGATTTGAAACGGAACTCTTTCCTTCCATTTTGCAGGGCGATAAGGCGATTTTAGGTATTACGGGCCGCTTGGCTGAGATAGAACTGCGTCGCGATGAATTTGACTGCGTGGTGATTGTACGTGGCGGCGGCGGAGATGTCGGTCTCAGTTGTTATGATGATTACGAACTGACTTACCGAGTAGCTACGTTCCCCTTGCCCATTCTTACGGGAATTGGACATTCTACAAATTTGAGTGTTACGGATATGGTGGCACATACCTATAATATTACGCCGACCGATGTGGCCTTTGCACTCATTCGTTATTTTCAAGATTTTGATGAAAAGTTGCAGCATTGCGTACAACAAGTGTCTGTGAAATCCAAAGAGATGTTGCTTACGCAGAATAATAGTCTAAATATGCTAAGAAATGACATACTACGACTTTGTTCTTTAAAAATAGAGCGTGAACGTGACCAGCTCTCGCTGATGACCGCGCGCGTAGGCTCTATGAGTCAGCAATTGCTGGAACGTCACCATAACAAGTTAGAGAATATTGAGGGAAAAGTAGGGCTGCTCCATCCCGACAATATCCTTAAACGTGGTTTTAGTATAACAAGACTTCATGGCAAAGCCGTCCTATCTTCTGATCAGCTTAAATCAGGCGATGAATTGGTTACAAAAATGTTTGAAGGTGAAATAAAGAGTATTGTGCAATAACATTTTATTGTATCTTTGTCCTTGCATAAAATATCATTGTCATGAAAAAGATATCCTCGATTTTTCTGATTTTATTTGCTTTTACCTGTTTTTCGCTTTATGCGCAAGTCCCGGAAATAGATATGGTTTTTGTTCAGGGTGGAGAATTTGTGATGGGGCAAACAGATCCTAAAGACGACGATTGGATGTATAATGAACGTCCTGATCATTTGGTGATTTTGAATGATTTTTATATTTCTAAGTACGAAGTTACGCAAGCATTATGGAAGGCGGTGATGGGTAAGAATCCGTCTAAGTATGTTGGAGACAGTCTGCCTGTAACTTGCGTGAGTTGGTATGACGCCCGAGACTTTGTCTTGCGATTGAGTAAGATGACGGGAAAAAAGTTCAGACTGCCGACAGAGGCGGAATGGGAATATGCGGCGCGAGGAGGGGCTTATCGCCAGAATTATTTGTATAGCGGCTCCGATACGCTTGGCAAAGTGGCCTGGTGGCGTCAAAATAGTAAGAGAAGGCCCCATGCGGTAGGAACAAGGCAGCCTAACGAGCTGGGTATCTATGATATGAGTGGCAATGTGTATGAGTGGTGCCATGACGGATATGAGTTCTATGTGACCGACTTGGGTGGGAATATCCATAATCCTACAGGGAATGATTTTGCTATGCGGAAAATATATCGCGGAGGCTGTACTACCAGCTTTAGCGATAGATGTCGCGTCACTTCCCGAAATGCTGATGCACCGTACATGACTGCGCATTTTATCGGTTTCCGTATTGCAATGGATGTGCAATAATGCTGTTTCCTATTTTCAACTAAAGAATGTCGTTCAAAAGAGCATGGAATGCAGGGAAGTGCATTCCTGCGTTGCGCTCAATGATAAGGACTTTCAGTCCTGCGTAGGGGCGCAGCATTTTGTCTATGGCGATGAGGTCGCAGTCTTCGCCAAAATACTCCTTGGCAAAATATATCCAGAATTTTCTGGCCGTGTCAGGCTCCATGTGGAAGACTTCGCGAAGAAACTCCTCCTCGTCATAGCAACAACAAAGCAGAACCATGCCTAAGTCGAAAAGAGGATTGCCACAGGCAAAGTCGCCCAGGTCAATAAAGTAATTCTTTCCGTGGGAAGTGATGACGTTGCTAAATTGGAGATCGCCGTGAATGGCGGTATTTCCATTCGGTGTGTTTTGAATGAAGTCGGCTACCTTTGTTCTTTCTTCTGGAGAAAAGTAGGGGTTGTCGTTTAACAATTTAAGGTTAACCTCTTTTATATCGGGAAAGATGTTTTCAGGTAGTTGGGTATTATGGAGCTGTTTGCACATGCGTGCAAATTCGCGTGCAAACTCCTCCACACGATGCGGCTCGTTTCCCACAGCTCGCGAAAAGGAAATCTTGTCGGGAATACGCTCAAACCGGATGCCGTACCGGCCATTACCGTCGGTGACGAAATCGCCCGGTTTCGGTGTTGGAATTCCTGCCTGATATACTTTTTGTGCCAATTCCAATTCATTGACGATGATTTCGAAAGGAGCAGATTCGTTGTATAGTTTCATCATTAGGGAAGGATTCTTCCGATGATTATAGCTGGCACCATTGGCTCCTTCGCCTGCGTATTCGTATTCGTCTAAGTCTATCTTGATGGCATCCATGGGCTTAATATAGGAAATTGTTGTATGGATATATCTGAATGTGCAGTTTTTTGATTTCTTCGTAGAGCATTTCCTTCATCTCATTCACATTTTCTTTGGTTTTGGCTGAAATGAAGAAAGTTTTGTTGCTGCTTTTGGCCATCCAGGTGGCTTTAAGTTCTTCCAAAGTGATGTTTTCCTTGGTTTTGGGCGTGAGGTCGTCAGGATCTTTTTCCACCCAACTGTATTGGTCTATTTTATTGAAGATAATAATCATTGGTTTGTCGCCGGCATGGATTTCCGAAAGAGTCTGATTAACGACAGCGATCTGTTCTTCAAAGTCGGGATGACTGATGTCCACCACATGGAGCAGCAGGTCTGTTTCTCGGATTTCATCAAGGGTAGATTTGAATGACTCGACAAGTCCGTGGGGTAGTTTGCGAATAAAGCCGACGGTGTCGGAGAGTAGGAAGGGGAGGTTGCCGAAGACGACTTTTCGTACGGTCGTGTCCAAGGTGGCAAATAATTTATTCTCTGCAAACACATCGGCGTTGCTCAGCATGTTCATGATAGTGGACTTGCCCACGTTGGTGTAGCCTACCAGGGCGACGCGTACAAATTGGTCGCGATGACAACGCTGGGTGGCCTTTTGACGGTCGATGTCCTTGAGCTTGTTTTCCAAGAGGGAAATGCGCTGTCGGATGATTCGTCGGTCGGTTTCAATTTCCTTTTCGCCGGGTCCGCGCATGCCGATACCGCCTCGTTGCTTTTCCAGGTGGGTCCACATACCTGTCAGGCGCGGGAGGAGGTATTTGTATTGGGCAAGTTCCACTTGCACTTTGGCGTGGGCTGTTTGCGCGCGTTTGGCGAATATATCGAGGATGAGGTGTGTGCGGTCCATCACCTTGCAGCCTAAAACGCCTTCGATGTTTCGCTGTTGGGAAGGAGTGAGCTCATCATCAACTACGACCATATCGATGCTGTGTTCGTGAACAAACTCTGCCACTTCCCGAATTTTGCCAGAACCCATGTAGGTGCGAGGATCAGGGTAGGAGAGATTTTGGATAAACTGTTTTACGCATTCGCCTCCTGCGGTATCCACTAGGAAAGCTAGTTCGTCAAGGTATTCCTTGGTTTTCTCTTCGGTAATATTCGGGGTGGAAACGGCTATGAGGACGGCCTGTTCCAAGTGAATGTCGGGTAGTTTCTGCGGCATATTAAATTTGGATTATCGGCTGCAAAAATAACAAATTTGAAGGTTGGGTAGATTTTATTCTAAGGACGGACTGAGGCTTTTTTTCAATAGATATCAGTTCTTGTTTCCCAACCTTTCTTGCCAGGTGCGTTGTGCGTAGTTGAAAATCTAGCAGCCAATGACTGAAAATGTCAGTATTCACCGTAAGGCGTTTCTTACAGCCTCAATCACATCTTCGCTCTCCATTTTATTGAAGCAGAACATTTTCTTGCCCAGGTCCTTGAATGAGGCACCGAAGGTGTAGAGGATGCTGTCGTCAATCAGCAGGAAACGGTCGTG
>JAZRYC010000032.1:0-11233 GCA_045600525.1 Bacteroidales bacterium | reverse complement strand
ACAGGCACGGGCAATTATCACGATACGCTGACCAATGCGGTCGGCTGCGACAGTGTGGTGACGCTGCACCTGACCATTTATGAACCCGTGCAGACAGATACTTTTGCAACGGCTTGCGTTCTATATACATGGCATGGCGATACCTATACGAGTTCAGGAATATATTTAGATACACTACATACTAGCCATGGCTGTGACAGCGTGGTGGCACTTCATCTGACGATTTACGAACCTGTTCAGACGGTGGACACGGTAACTGAATGCGATGAATATATGTGGATAGACGGCCGCATCTACACGTCCAGCACAGACACGCCGACGGTGACGCTGCAGACGTCGCACGGCTGCGACAGCGTGGTGCGTCTTCATTTGACGATACAGGAGTCGCTGCACACGGTGGACAGCGTGGTGGAATGCGATCGCTATACGTGGATAGACGGCCGCACCTATACGTCCAGCACGAACACGCCGACGCACACGCTGCAGGCCGCGTCGGGTTGTGACAGCGTGGTGACATTGCAATTGACGATTCTGCATACGACGTATGGCGAGGAAACCCAAAGCGCCTGCGAGCAGTATGTATGGCACGGCCGCACGCTGACAGGCACGGGCAATTATCACGATACGCTGACCAATGCGGTCGGCTGCGACAGTGTGGTGACGTTGCACCTGACCATTCATAATGCTGCATATTCGGATACATCTGCCATCGCTTGTGAGGAATATACTTGGCATGGCGATACGTATACGAGTTCTGGAATATATACAGACACACTACGTACTATCCATGGTTGCGATAGCGTGGTGGCACTTCACCTGACAATTAATCATCCTGTGCAAATAGATACGTCGCTGACGGTTTGCGATAGCCTTATATGGCATGGTGCTACGCTTACAGCGGATACGGTGGTGACAACCATATTTGAAGGACATGCCAATTGCGATACGACGGAGGTGCTGCATTTGACGGTCAATCATGCTACGACTACAGAGCTTCAAGTGTTGTCATGCGAAGACTATACATGGAATGGGGTGACTTATACGAATGATGTGGTGACCCAGCATACTTATACAAGTGAAAACGGATGTGACAGTCTGGTTATTTTGAATTTGAAAATAGATCATTTGAGCGCTAAAATGGAAAACCTGCGCACTGAACATTGTGGACAGGCAGATGGCGAAGCCGAGGTTCTTGTGATGCAGAATTTGGGATCCTGTCGTATTGACTGGAATAACATACAGAATCATGATAGTCTGCATGCATATAATCTCTCATCAGGCTCTTATATGGTGGTGGTGGAAGACTCGGCTTGCAGTGTGAATGTTCCCTTTAGAATAGAGATGGCTCCATTGCCTTCGGCCTGCTTTGAATTGCTGCCTTATCAGGATCCACATATTCTTGGCTCGTTACTCTCCTTGAATGATTGCTCCGAAGGTGCGGTGAACTGGCATTGGGATATGGGCGATGGCTTTGAAACTGATGAATCTTCTTTTGAATATACCTATGGAGGATATGGGGATTTTACTGTGACATTGGTCGTGGAGGATGAATTTGGCTGTCGTGATTCTGTTCAACGAAATGTGCATATTCGTGAGAAAATGCAGTTTTTTGTTCCTAATACATTTACCCCCAATGGAGATGGATTAAATGATGTGTTTGCTCCAACTTATATTGAAGTGTCGCCAGAGGGTTATTCAATGTCCATTTACGACAGGTGGGGTGAGCTGGTTTTCCATACGAATAATATTGACCAGGGATGGGATGGAACCTACAGAGGTAAACAGGTCCCAGCAAATACGGTGATGAATTATATCATTGTGTACAGAAGCCAAAATGGAGGAACACATCGTTTGAAAGGTTCTGTTTTAGTGCTCTATTAGAGAACTATACTTTGACAATTGGAATATCATTCCATTCTGTTGTGTAGTTTTGTGAGAGATGCTGTCTGTTCATACGGATGCCTTCAAATCCAGAAGCGGCCACTACCACCGAACGTGCGCCCTGCTTTTTGTTGATCTCATCCAATGTACTCATGAGTCGGTTGTGCTTTTCGTGGTCCACTTCGTCAAATAATACTGTCTGTATGGCATCTTTAGGATGGATATCGCTAAGGATGATACCGGCCTTTTTGTATTCATAGGGCGAACGAAAAATCTCATGCAGTGTCCTGATTGCCGCGTTTACTAATTCCAAGGTGCTGTCGGAAGCTGCCGGAAGTTGTATAAGCCGATTGGCAAATTGCTGTGGTTTGTCTTTCCGGTGTCGGTTGGTGGTGAGAAATACGATGATGGCATTGCAGACACTATGCTGCTTGCGAAGTTTTTCCGCAGCCATAGAGGTGAATAGGGCAATTTGCTGCTCAAGTTCTTGAACATTGTTTAGCTCTTTGCTGAAGCTTCTGGATACGGTGATCTGTTGCTTGTCTTTGCGAATATCTTCAAACTCTATGCAGGGCTCCCCATGAAGTTCCCTCCATGTTTTTACACCGCCCACATGCATAAGTGATTGCACGAGATCCTTGCTTTGCCGACTGAAGTCGTATGCCGTTCGAATATTGCGGCTGAGCAGCATCGCGGAAAATCGCCGTCCGATACCCCATACATCTTCAATAGGGAATTTTCGGAGCACTGTTTCGATGTCCTCGGGACGATACATGAAACAACTTCCATTTAATTTGGGATATTGTTTGCAAAGTTTGGATGCTATCTTGGCCAGCGTTTTGGTAGGTGAAATGCCGACGCTGATGGGAATGCCGGTGTTCTGTTGAACGGTGTGGGAAATATAATGGCCTAACTCATCTAACTGTTTTTCAGGAATACCTCTTAAGTCCAAAAATGATTCGTCAATGGAGTACACTTCGGTGGCTGGAACCAATGATTGGAGTGTTTGCTGCACTCGTCGCGACATGTCACTGTATAATGCGAAATTTGAGGAAAAGACGGCAATCTGGTAACGTTGAATAATCTGCTTGAGTTGATAATAGGGTTGCCCCATTTTGATGCCTATACGCTTGGCTTCATTGGATCTGGAAATAACGCAGCCATCGTTGTTGGATAGAATGATGACGGGTTTGCCCTGTAATCCGGGGTTAAATACCCGTTCGCAGGATACGAAGAAATTGTTGCAGTCGGCTAAACCGTACATGTCTTATTAGGCTTCTTTGCGTACAATGAGTTGGGCGTTTTCGAAGCGAACCACGATGATGGCTTCACCTTTGTCAATGAGCCCCTGCTCGGATTGCGCTTCCAAAATCTCACCATCAATGTTGATTTTGCCGGCTGGACGCATGAAAGTGTTGGCAATGCCGTGCTTTCCGACGTAGGATGCCATGTGCATGTCCTGAGAAGTGTACCCTTTTTCCGCTTCAAGTTTTGTCTTTAAAGCCAAAGATCCGAATCGTGTGTCCGCGGTAATGAGTTTCTTGCTGAGCCATAACGATAGGAAGAACCCTGCTAAAACACTAAAAAGTACGGTGAGCGCACTTTGTGCAATTTGGCTGGCGGCATCAAGGTCTGGATTGAATTCGAAATGGAATCCTACGTTAAATACCATGGTCAGTATAAGGGCGGCAAATATGAGGATGATGCCGGAAATGCCGGCAATGCCGAATCCTGGGATGACAAACAACTCCAACATGAGAAGTATGACGCCCACAATGAATACTAGAATTTCCCAGTGGGCGGCTAATCCTTCTAAATAATGGGGAGCAAAGAACATCAATGCCGCAATGATGGCGATGACGATGGGAAGTCCAAGACCCGGTGCTTGAAACTCAAAGTACAAACCTCCTATGATGCACATGATGAGGATTCCACTGACGACCGGATTGACAAGGAAGTTAATGACCTTGTCAATCCAGGAAAGATTCTGCTCGTGAATTTCAAACTGACTGATACCGGCGGTGTGTAACGCCTCTTCTTTGCTTTCAGAAACGCCCTCACAGAAGTTGTTGGCAATGGCTTCTTCTGTGGTGAAGGTGAGTACTTTTCCACTGTCGCTGATTCCTGGAACTACGATGTCAGGATCCACCATGGCTTGCGCGATTTCTGGATTACGTCCATTTTTCTCTGCCGTGGCACGCATGAGCGAACGCATGTAGGATTGATATTTGTCAGGCATGATTTCCCCTGTTTGGTTAACAACCGAAGCTGCTCCGAAGGAAGACCCAGATGCCATGTAAATGCTGTCGCAGGCAATGGATATCAATGCTCCTGCTGAGGCTGCATTGTTGTTGATGAGTACGATAGTGGGCATCGGAGCATTCAACAAAAGTGTTCTGATTTTGTCTGCAGCGTCTAATTCTCCACCAAAGGTGTTGAGCTCCAATAGGAGGTAGTCGGCCTTCATTGCCGTGGCATCGTTTACAGCCTTTTCTGTCTTACGCAACGCCGGCTTTGCGATGTTTTCGTCAATTTGATAGTAATAGACCTTGGATACGGATTGTGCCCAACCGGAAACGAAGAGGCATAATGCGAAAATAGTGGCAAAGACTTTTTGATAGGTTGTCATTAATCTAATTCAATATTATAATAAATAGGTAATTTCAAATGACGGATGAATTCATCCGGATTGATCTTGGTGGAAAAATTGAAAAAATCTGCATGATAGATGTTGTTGTCTTCTACGATGCGGATGGCAAAAGGTACTTTGCCTTTGCTCTTGGATAAACACTCTTTGAGGTTTTGCGCCAATTCAAGATTGACATCTTTGATTTTGACAGCAAGGCGAACTTCTTTGCAGAATTTTTCATACACATCTTCCAAATAGATGATTTGGATAGGCTTGACATCGGTGTGCGGTTCTTCAACGCCCATCTTGTTTTTCCAGACACGGGTTTGTAAGTTGGCGCGGATAAAGAGCCGCTTGCCTTTTTCAAAAAGATGTCTGTATTTGGTGAAATCCTCTCCGAAAAGCGACCATTGCCAACTGCCATCGTAGTCTTCGAAGGTGATGGTCCCATAGTCCTTGTTGCTTCGGGTAACGCCTGTCTTTACATCGGAGATGATGCCCACGAAAATGAAATCCTTGCCGGAGGAAAAATGCTTGATGAGGTAGTCTTTGTCGTTTAACTGCGATAGATTTATGCTCGCATAACTCTGAAGAACGTATTTGTACTCATCTAGAGGATGGGCGGAGATGTAGAATCCGGCAATTTCCTTTTCATGTTTGACTTGTTCATAGGTGCTCCAAGGCTCGCATTGCGGAATTTCAGGACTACTTTCTTCTTTGATGTTCTCATCCATATCGAAGATGGAAAACTGATTCATTTGGTCGTTTTGACTTCGTGATGCAAAGGTGATGAGCTTGTCCACGAAGGTATGTCCATCGCGATCTTCTATGAAGAATTGTGCGCGGTGCATATTCGGGAAACAGTCAAAAGTGCCTGTCATGGCCAGAGCTTCAATGCAGCGTTTGTTGCAGTTGCGAAGGTTTACGCGTTGAATGAAATCGAATATGTCGGTGTAGGGACCATTGGCGTTGCGCTCCTCAATGATACTGTCTACGGCACTGCTGCCCACTCCTTTTAGACCGGCCAAACCGAAACGGATGTTACCGTCCTTATTAACGGTGAAGTTAGATTGCGATTCATTGATGTCGGGTCCGAGAACCTTAATGTTGAGATGTTGTGCATCTTCGATGAAGACGCTGATGGTCTCAATGTCGCTGATGTTATTGGTGAGATTGGCCGCCATGAATTCAGCAGGGTAGTGGGCCTTGAGGTAAGCAGTTTGATAAGCCACCCAGGAATAGCAGGTGGCGTGTGATTTATTGAAAGCGTAGGAGGCGAATTTTTCCCAGTCACCCCAGATCTTTTCCAATACTTTTGGATCATGCCCGTTCCCTGTACCTTGTTCAATGAACTTGGGCTTCAAATGGTCAAGTTTGTCTTTTTGCTTTTTACCCATGGCCTTACGCAGGGTGTCTGACTCGCCTCGAGTGAAGTTTGCCAGCAAACGTGACAGAAGCATGACCTGTTCCTGATAGACGGTGATGCCGTAGGTGTCCTTCAGGTACTGCTCCATGATGGGAATATCGTACACGATTTCCTCTTTTCCATGCTTGCGGTTGATGAATTGGGGAATGTAGTCCATGGGCCCCGGCCGGTAGAGCGCGTTCATGGCGATGAGGTCTTCAAATTTGCTGGGCTGCAGTTCCTTCAGATATTTCTGCATGCCCAGTGATTCAAACTGGAAGGTGGCAACGGTGTTTCCTTCGCAGAAAAGTCGGTAGGTGTCGGGATCGTCAATGGGAATGGAGTCTATGTCCACGTCAATACCCTTTGACTGTTTGATGTTCTTTATGGCTTCTTTGATGATGGATAAGGTTCGTAATCCTAAAAAGTCCATTTTGATAAGGCCGACATCCTCAATGACGGAACCTTCGTACTGGGTAACCAAGACGTCTTCGTTGTTTTCCTTGTCCTTTACCGTGGCCATGGGAACGAATTTGGTGAGATCGTCAGCACCGATGATGACGCCGCAGGCGTGTATTCCTATTTGTCGGACGGTGCCTTCCAGTTGGGAGGCATATTTAAGAACGTCGTGTATGTTTGGTCCACCATTTTCAAAGGCATCCTTCATCTCGGGAACGAGTTCAAGGCAATTCTTTAGGTTGACTTTGGGTGCTTTTCCCGTTTTGGAGTCTTCAGGAAATTTGGCAGGTACGAGCTTGGTGAGGCGGATGGATTCGCTAAGGTCTAAATCTTGAACACGTGCCACGTCTTTGATGCTTGATTTGGCGGCCATGGTGCCGTATGTGATGATGTGGGCGACGCGCTCTTTTCCGTACTTCTGTGTGATCCAGTCCAAAACCTTATACCGCCCTTCGTCGTCGAAATCCACGTCGATATCAGGAAGAGAGATTCGGTCTGGGTTAAGGAAACGTTCAAATAGCAAATCGTATTTTAATGGATCTACATCGGTGATGGTGAGGCAGTAAGCTACCACGGAACCGGCGGCAGAGCCACGCCCGGGACCGACAGATACACCCATGCTGCGTGCGGCAGTGATGAAATCCTGCACAATGAGGAAGTATCCGGGAAAACCCATATTGCGCATGACACTCAACTCAAAGTCAATGCGCTCTTGAATGTCAGGAGGAACGGGATCTCCATATCGTTTATGGGCTCCGTCCATGGTGAGCTTGCGAAGGTAGTCGGCCTCTAATTTAATACGGTAAACCCGTTCTAAGCCGCCGAGTTTCTCAATACGTCCTTTCCCTTCTTCGTCTGACTCAAATTCCGCACGAAGATCGTCTTCTGTATAGGTCGCTTTATAGGTCTCCACAGTGCCGAAAGACTCTGGGATGTCGAAAACCGGCATGATGGGACCATGTTTTAGCTTGTAGTGCTCAACTTTGCTCACGATTTCCTGTGTGTTGGCTATGGCTTCCGGTATGTCGGAAAACAACGACTCCATCTCTTCAGGTGTTTTGAGCCATTCCTGCTTCGTATAGCGAACGCGGTTGGCATCGGACAGTTTGTTTCCGAATCCGAGGCAGATGAGACGGTCGTGCGCCTCCGCATGCTCTTCCTCTACAAAATGCACGTCGTTGGTGGCGATGATTTTAGTGTTGGTTTCTGCCGCTAATTTGAGTATGCCATCATTGACTATTTTCTGCTGCTCATAGACGGCCTTGTCTCCACCTGGTTTGTCTGTTTTGTGGCGTTGGATCTCCAAATAATAGTCGTCACCAAAGATGCCTTTGTACCATAGAATGGCTTCCTTGGCCTTCTTGAAATCGTTGCTTTCAATGGCCTTGGGTATTTCTCCTGCAAGACAGGCTGAGGATACAATGATTCCTTCGTGGTATTTTTCCAATAATTCGCGGTCAATGCGCGGACGGGAGTAATATCCGTCTATCCATGCGTAGGACACTATTTTGCAAAGATTATGGTATCCTGTCTCGTTTTTGGCCAGCAGGATAAGGTGGTATCCGCTGATGTTTTCCTTGTTTTCACGTACAAGCCGGCTGCCAGTTGGATTGCTTTGGGTTTGTCGTGCCACATATACTTCACATCCGAATATGGGTTTGAAAATTTTACGCCTGGCTGCCTCTATGCGTGCTCTGCAATCCTGAATCTGTACTTCGTCGGAAAGCGTTTCCAATTCAGATTCAAGAGCTTTGATTTCATCCTTGGTGGCTTTGTTTTTTTTGTCGGTATAGTCAAAGAACTCCTTCGTCCCAAACATGTTCCCATGGTCGGTGATGGCCATGGCGTTCATGCCGGTTCGCAGACATTTGTCCACCAGCCCAGAAACGGTGGACATGCCGTCCAAGGTGGAATATTCGGTATGTACGTGTAAATGTGTGAAATTTGCCATATTGTTGCGGAGAAATGAGGTGTCTAATTAGTGCGCAAAGATACGAAACGAAAATGAATATATAAAGTATAAGGTACAAAATATTTTATGCATATGGTTGAAAAAATATTATAAGTGTTTGATATATGTGTAGTTATATGATTGTTCTGAAAAGATTGAGAAACCTATGAAAAAAACTTAACTAAATGATGCAGATGATATTGAAAAAAATGTATCTTTGCAGCCGCAAAAAAAATAGCATAATTAAGAATAAAAAGTATATAGAGATGAAACAAGATTTGATTCAGTACGTAGAGGACAATTTCATTACAAAACAAGAATTTCCGAAATTCAAAGCTGGCGATACCGTTACCGTTTCCTATAGAATCGTTGAAGGTTCAAAGGAGCGTGTTCAGCAATTCCAAGGTGTCGTTTTGCAAATTAACGGTAGCGGTGCGACCAAAACATTCACCGTTCGTAAGATTTCTAACGGTATTGGTGTGGAAAGAATTTTCCCGTTTGCCACTCCGATGATTTCCGGTTTGACCGTGAATAAACGTGGTGTCGTTCGCCGCGCTCGTATTTTCTATCTTCGCAACCTTACCGGTAAGAAAGCTCGTATCAAAGAACGCAGAGGTTAATATTTATCATATTAAGATATTGAAAGTAGAGACGCACAGCCGTGCGTCTCTACTTTTTTTGTATTTTCGCCGCCGCTTATAAATTATTGTATAGTGGCATTAATTCAGTCTTTTGAAAAATCAGGAAATACTCTTTTTAAATACCGGGGACAGATTCCGGTACTTGTGTTCATCCTTGCGATTCCCATTCTCTTTTTGACGGATGGCCCTGTCTCTATGGCCTGTACAAAAGCAGATAGCACATTCATACTCAGAGTGGTTTCAATACTCTTGGCCTTTCTGATCACCTTGGCCGGACTTGTCTTGCGCGCTTATACTGTTAGTACCACGCCTAAGGGCACCTCTGGACGGAATACGCAGAAACAGGTTGCCGATAGGTTGAATACGAAAGGTGTCTATTCTATTGTTCGCCATCCCCTCTACTTGGCAAATTATCTTATTTGGGCCGGCATTTTGGTCTTTGCCATGAATGTGTGGGCTCTCTTGTTTGTGTCTCTTGTGTATTGGATATATTATGAACGTATTATGTTTGCCGAAGAAGCTTTTCTGCGAAATCAATTTGGTGATGATTTTGAAGAATGGTCTGCACGCGTGCCGGCATTTTTGCCAAAGTTCCAACTCTTTGAACGTGGAAATATGAATTTTTCCTTTAAAACGTTTGTTAGAAGGGAATACGTGACGTTCTTCTCTACTGTTTTCTCCTATACGGTTGTGGATTACCTGTTGGCTATCCGACCCTATTGCAGTTGCACGAATCAACAACCTGTGGGTGAATTCTGCTGGATGCGCCCCTCCTTGTGGGTGCTGCTGATATGCTTCGTCGGCATGATGGTTATTCGTACGATAAAACACCATACAAATCTCTTAAAACATGATGGAACAAGAGATTAAATTAGAATTTTAAGTGTAACATAAAATAATATTATCATGAACATTTCTCACATTGAACACATCGGCATTGCCGTGAAAAGCTTGGAAACAGCAATCCCTTATTATGAACAGATTTTAGGCATGAAATGCTATAATATAGAGGAAGTTGCCGATCAAAAGGTGAAAACGGCTTTCTTTAAAGTTGGACAAACAAAAATTGAATTGCTTGAACCGACTTCCCCAGAAAGTACGATCGCCAAATTTATTGAAAATCGTGGCGAAGGCATTCACCACATGGCTTACGCTGTGGAAGATACTGCCGCCGCTTTGAACGAACTGGCAGAAAAAGAAGTTCGCCTCATAGATAAAACCCCCCGTGGCGGCGCTGAAAATCTGATGATTGGCTTTGCTCATCCCAAAGCTACTGGTGGCGTGCTTACCGAATTCTGCTGCCCGAAGGAAAAATAGAGTTGATTCTTTCAACTATTTGTCGGGATTATTATGAAAAATAAAAATGCCTATGGAAGAACCCTGATATGGGGTGCTGTGTTGGGCGGCGGACTGATTCTGTTTGAATTGGTCAAGATGTTTGCCCGGCGTGTGGATTATGTCAATGTGCAAGTCTTTGACATCGCCTTGATTATTGGTTTTATTTTGGTCCTGCATGCTGGTGTAAAGGACTTTAAAGCACACTATACAGAGCGACTCTCTTTCGCAAAGGCTTTTCTGTGCTGTTCGATTATTTCCCTCATTGGCTGTGTTTTGATGTTCGCATACGGAATGCTGCATTTTTCAGTGATTGAAAAAGACGGCTTACAGAAAAAGTATGAGACAGCACTCAATAATTTTCATAGGAATATTGAAAAAGACACAATTACGACAGACGAACTAAAGTCTTATTTGATATCGGTGGATTCGCTGATTCCGCTTGCCGAGGACAAACTTCCGGAATCTCTGTCGGATTCTTTGCGAAAGGAAACAGTTAGAGGGGTGGAAATGATTGACCGTTATTATGCGGAAAAACTATCCGCCTGCCAGAAAACCGATACGGCGGATCATTATCGCATGTCCAATTTTACAGCTTATTCGCGAAAAAACTTGGTGGAAACATTGGAAAGCTATGTTGCTCAAAATGAAAATCAACCATCAACCCAATGGGTACAGATGGCGGTTCAGGAATTGAACAATATGCTTCCGACTATTGATCCCGTGGAGGTGCGTTTTGAGAAGAACAAATCCCATGTGCCTCATTATGACAAACCGGGTACGTATGTCGCCGTGGCTTCAGCCATGGATTTGCTTTATGGAATGTTTTTTGGCATTTTTGTGGCTATTTTCAACTATACTTCAAAACGTCCGCTGGAGGTGGTGCAAGAACCGACTGAAGGCGATGGTGAGGGAAATGCTCCCAAAGAAGA
>JAZRYC010000031.1:0-2127 GCA_045600525.1 Bacteroidales bacterium | reverse complement strand
GGATTTCAATGAAGCGGATTTCAAGAAGATGATTCCCGCCGGACGTTTTGGCAAACCCGAAGAAGTGGCGGCCCTTGTGGGCTTTCTTGCTTCCGACGATGCCGCCTACATCAATGGCGAGGTGATTTCCATTAACGGAGGACTGTACACTTAATTGATAATTGATAATTGATAATTGACAATTTATAATTGATAATGAAGCGTGTTGTAATAACGGGTATGGGTATCTATTCTTGTCTGGGTAAAAACCTAGATGAGGTGACGGCTTCTTTACGTGCTGGAAAATCCGGTATTGGCATTGACCCGAAAAGAATAGAATACGGATATCGCTCTCCACTGACGGGTATTTTGGAACGCCCTGTACTTAAGGGCCTTTTGGATCGTCGTTCGCGTGTTTGTCTGCCTGAGCAGGGTGAATATGCCTACATGGCTACAGCCGAAGCACTGAAGAATGCAGGAATAGATGCAGAATATTTGGAAAACAATGAAGTCGGTGTCCTCTACGGAAACGACTCGTCGGCCAAAGCCGTGATTGACGCACATACAACAGCTATGGAGTATAAGGACACCCAGATGATGGGCTCCGGTGCCATTTTCCAATCCATGAATTCCACGGTGACGATGAATCTGTCCACCATTTTCAAACTCCGTGGCATCAATCTGACGATTAGTGCGGCATGCGCCAGCGGCTCACACGCCATAGGATTGGGCTTGATGTATATTCGTGCAGGATTGCAGGACATGATCATTTGCGGTGGCGCACAGGAAACCAACTACCTTTCCATGGGCAGTTTCGATGGCATTGCCGCTTTCTCCACCCGCGTGGATGACCCCACTAAGGCATCCCGGCCGTTTGACCGCGACCATGATGGCCTCGTGCCCAGCGGCGGCGCGGCTACGGTCGTGCTGGAAGAGTATGAACATGCCGTTAAGCGCGGTGCTACCATCATTGCAGAAGTCGTTGGATATGGATTTTCTTCCAACGGTGTCAATATCTCTCAACCCAGCGATACAGGCTCTGTGATTGCGATGGAACGTGCGCTCAGAGATGCCGGCGTGGCAGCTAAGGATATCGACTATATCAACGCCCATGCGACTTCCACCGTACAAGGTGACCAACTCGAGGCCAAGGCACTTGACCAACTCTTTGCGGAATATCGCACCCCCATAAGCTCTACCAAGTCCATGACCGGACACGAGTGCTGGATGGCCGGCGCCAGCGAAATCGTATATTCCAACCTCATGATGCTCAACTCCTTTGTGGCCCCGAATATCAATTTTGAAAACCCTGACGAGTATTCTAAAAATCTCAATATCGTTAATCAAACCCAAGAGAGAAATATTGACCTCTACCTGTCCAATTCCTTTGGATTTGGAGGCACCAACAGCGCACTGGTCATCAAGAAATATAAAAAATAAAGTTCACTGATCACTAATCGCAGATCACTTAAATAAATACAATATGCAAAAAGAAGAAGTTATCAAAACCGTCAACGAATTTTTAGTAGAAGAGATTGAAATCGAAGAAAACCTCTTGAAAGAAGATGCTCTCTTGAAGGAAGGCTTAGGTATTGACAGTCTTGATTTCGTTGATATTGTCGTCATTGTTGAAAAGAAATTCGGTTTCAAAATCAAGCCGGAAGAGATGAAGGAGGTTCGTACACTGGGCCAATTCTACGATTATATCCTTAGTAAAGTTAACTAATTATGGCCGAGGCCCAGCAATGGAGAGGTAAGACCGCCGGCGGGACTTTCGGACAGAAGTTTCTGTTTTTCGCTTTGAAACATATCAAGGCGAAAAACTTTTATTTTGTACTTTACTTGATTATTCCGTTCTGCCTTTTGTTCGCCAGAAAGGCAAACAATGCCATCTACCACTATTTTCATCGCATCCTGGGCTATAGTAAATGGAATGCCTTCAAAGCCAATGTCCGAAACGCCTTCACTTTCGGACGTGTCGTGATTGATAAGTTCGCTTTGCTGGCAGGGCGCAGCGACCAATTTCAGGTTACAGTGCAAAATCCGGAAATCTTTGAGAACTTGCTGAAACAAGACAAAGGATTTATCTTAGCCGGCTCCCATATTGGCAATTTTGAGTTGCTCGGACATTGTCTCAAACAAAACATT
>JAZRYC010000030.1:0-21457 GCA_045600525.1 Bacteroidales bacterium | reverse complement strand
AAATGGCAAAGGGTAGGAATATCGATACCCATGCCTTTAGCGGCTTTAAGAATAGTGGTACCTTTTGGTACTTCAACTTCTCTATTATCTATTGTTAATTTAATCAAATCCATATTAATACCCTTTTACTATTTAATACTAATTGCGTTGAACTTACATTTTTCGATACAGGTACCGCACTTGATACAAGCGTTTTGATCGATTTCATGCGGCATCTTGACAGTACCGTGGATAGCACCGACAGGACAATTGCGTGCGCATGCCGTACAACCCTTACATTTTTCAGGATCGATGACATATTGTTTCAGAGCCTTGCATTGACCAGCAGGACATTTCTTGTCAACAACGTGAGCGACGTATTCATCCCAGAAGTTGTCGATGGTTGACAAAACAGGGTTTGGAGATGTTTGGCCGAGACCGCAGAGAGCGGTGTCTTTGATAACTTTGGCGAGGTTCTTGAGTTTTTCAAGATCTTCCATTGTACCTTGGCCCTTGGTGATTTTGTCGAGGATTTCGCAAAGTCTCTTGTTACCGATACGGCAAGGAGAACATTTACCGCAGGATTCTTCAACGGTGAAGTCGAGGTAGAACTTAGCGACGGAAACCATACAGGAGGTTTCGTCCATAACGATCATACCACCAGAACCCATCATTGAGCCAGCAGCTACGAGGTTATCATAGTCGATCGGGGTGTCGAGGAACTTCTCGGTCAAGCAACCGCCGGAAGGACCACCGGTTTGAACGGCTTTGAACTTGCGGCCGCCCTTGATACCGCCACCGATTTCGTAGATGACTTCACGAAGCGTGATACCCATAGGAACTTCGATCAAACCAACGTTGTTGATTTGGCCTGCCAATGCGAATACCTTCGTACCTTTGGATTTTTCTGTACCGATGGAAGAGAACCATTCCCAACCCTTGTTGATGATAACAGGAATGTTGGCGTAAGTTTCAACGTTGTTCACGTTGGACGGTTTCTTCATATAACCTTCAACTGCTGGGAATGGCGGTTTGAAGGTAGGTTCACCACGTTTGCCTTCCATAGAGTGGATAAGGGCAGTTTCCTCACCGCAGACGAATGCGCCGGCACCGTAACGAAGAACGATGTCGAAGCTGAAGTCTGTACCGAAGATGTTATTACCGAGCAAGCCGTATTCGCGAGCTTGTTTGATAGCTACTTCCAAACGGTGGATAGCCAATGGGTATTCAGCACGGATGTAAACGAGACCGATAGATGCACCGATACAGAAACCACCGATAGCCATAGCTTCGATGATGGAGTGTGGGTCACCTTCCAAGATGGAACGATCCATGAAAGCACCTGGGTCACCTTCATCGGCGTTGCAGATGATGTATTTTTGGTCAGCAGCGTTCTTTGCGCAGAGTTCCCATTTCAAACCGGTTGGGAAACCAGCGCCGCCACGGCCGCGCAAACCAGCTTTCTTCAAAAGATCGATGGTTGCCTTAGGGTCGTTTTGTTCGAGAACGGAAGCGAGTGCTTTGTAACCGTCGCGAGCGATGTATTCGTCGATATTTTCAGGATCGATGAAACCGCAGTTACGCAAAGCGATACGCATTTGTTTCTTGTAGAAGCCCATATGCTTGGAGTCGGAGATATGTTTTTTATCTTCCGGGTTTTCGTAAAGCAATCTTTGGACTTTTCTACCTTTGATGATATGTTCGTCGATGATTTCGCGGCAATCTTCAGGTTTTACCTGGGTGTAGAATGTGTTATCCGGTAATATCTTGACAATGGGGCCCTTTTCGCAGAAACCGAAACAACCGGTGGCGATCACTTGAACGTCGTCGGAAAGATTCTTTTCAGCTAAGAGATTAATAAAGTTTTCTTTGATTTTCGGGCTTTCTGAAGCTGTACAACCTGTACCGCCGCAGAGCAAAATGTGATATTTGTAATTTGCCATTGGAGACCTCCTTATTATTTGTTATCGATTTTTTCGTAGTTAACTGGAATTACGCCTTCGAGGATTTCGTTGCCCAAAATGTATTTGGTGACTAATTCGCGACCTTTGTTGGTATCAACATGACCGAATACGATAGGATCCTCGCCCGGTTTCTTTACTTCAACGGTGGGTTCAGCGTAGCAGTAACCCATACAGCCGGTTTGGGAAACAACAGCCTTGACGTTTTGCTTTTTGCATTCGTCAATGATGGATTCCATTGTTTGCTTTGCGCCGGATGCGATACCGCAGGTGGCCATAGCAACTCTGATTTGAACCAGATTTTCTACGTTGTCGCCTTCTTCGCGCAACTCAATCTTGGATTGGAGCTCTTCTCTTCTTTTCTTGAGATCAGCCAATGATTTAATTTTTTCCATACTTTAATTATTTTAAGTTGTTGAATTATAGTATAATATGAATTTATTATGCAATATTTGGCATAAAAAAACCACCGCATATAAATGCGGTGGCAAATGTAGCAATATTTCTATTACAAATGGATACTTTGGAAGAATAATTTTTACTCTTTTACAGTGTCTTCCTATGTGTGCACATGAAGGCATGAAATCAGGATGTTAGGCGCGTCCGAATTTGCGTTCCAGGCAGACTTCGTGGTATATCTGTGTGATGACTTCCTTGGTGTACAAGGGAAATTCAGACTTCATCATCCAATCGTAATAGGCAGGCTCCTTGAGGAACACTTCTTTGACAGGGACGTTTTTATGTTTCCCAAAATTGAACACGGCATTTTGGTTTTTGTCCCAGACAATGTGTCCGGCCATGTCCACGTTGTGCGATTCCTGCGTAAAGGCGCTCAAGGCCTTCACATCGTTTTGGATGGGGACGCAGGTGCGCTTGGTTTTGGCATCAGTGTATTCCACACCATCATAGCGTTCGAGTTGGGCTTTGAACACTTCGCAGGTCGCACGCGTGTCCTCATTGGCTTGGTGTGCGTTGTTTAAATCGGCATGGCAGTAGAATTTATAGGCGGCAACGAGGTTGCGCGGTTCCATCTTGTGGAAGATGTTCTGCACGTCCACAAGATAGCGGTTGCGTAAATCCAACTTCCTTCCGCAGCGTAGGAATTCCTCCATAAGGAGGGGTACGTCGAATTTGTTGGAGTTGTATCCTGCCAAGTCGGCGTCGCCGATGAAGGCTAGGAAATCGTCAGCCAGTTCCTCAAATTTGGGTTTGTCTGCCACATCTTGGTCGTAAATGCCGTGGATGGCGGAACACTCCTCGGGAATATGTACGCCTGGGTTGATGCGTTCCGTGCGCTCGATTTCCGAGCCATCGGGCATCACTTTGATAAAGGATATTTCAACAATCTTGTCTTTGCCGACATTAAGACCAGTGGTTTCTAAGTCAAAGAAAATTAAAGGACGGGTGAGATTGATTTTCATTTTACTGCTTGATTATTTTTTCGGTTTGGAGAATCTGTTGTTGTTTGAGTATGCGGATAATGTATATTCCGTTGGCATAGTTGGATAGATCGATTTGCTGGTCGGTCAGCTGATTATGCTGGAGGACTCGTCCGAAGATGTCGGTGATTTGATAGGTAAGAGATTCGGCATCTTCAGTCTGGATGTAAACTAACCCACTGGTCGGGTTGGGGTATAGTTGGATAGATGCTGTTGGGTGTATATCAATGCCTGAGTGATCGTATTCTTTGCCTAATACGGGGCGAATCATCGGGGCGCCCTTCAGGAATGACTCCATCCAGTTGTTGGCAGTTTTATAGAAAAAATGTCCTCGGGCATCGTTGTTCTGGTCGAAACCGATGTTCAGCTGCACATCATGGTCCTGGTAGAATCCGACATAGAAGGTGCCTTCAAGGGCAATGGGCTCTTCGGGATAGTAATTGACGAAGTCGAGGTAATCCTCTGCGAATTCGGGTAGTTGTGCGGAGAGGGAGTAAATTACATTGCCTGGCTGGCCCTCGTTGTCGTCCCAGACCATGAGGGTGAAATAGTCCACATTTTCATCATTCAGGGTGCGGTTAAACCACATTCTGACGCATTGCAGGGTGTCGGGTTGTGCGAGGGTGAATTGGACTGCCAAGGATGATTCCGGATTGCTCATCGTGGAAAGGAGCGTATAGCCGGCTTCAGCCGTCCCGTCATCGTAGGCGTAGTAGTTGTGGAATTTCTGTTCGAATACGCAGGTATCGTTCTGCAGTCGTTCGTCGTTGGTTCCTTCCATACGGAAAACGTGGGTGATCAAGAAGGATGCGCTGTCGGCATTGTCATATGGATAGACGAATCCGATGGTTGGTTCAGCATGGTAGGTATAGGCGTGAAGTCCGCTAGTAGAATAGGGCGTGGCGTTTTCATAATTGACTGGAAAGGTAAAAACAGAACCGCCGTCCTTTTTTTTCACGGAATAAGTATAACCTGTGTTTTTGGTTTGATCGGAAAGGTTACTGAGCTCGTTATGGAAGGATTCCGCCATATCGCTGGTTCGGTATTGCCTCCAGGGCATGGCCTGATATTGTCGGAGGGCCGAGGTAGTGGGGCTGACAAAGGCCACATCGGCGGGATAGAGGTCGTGGGCGTTTCTGTCCACGTCTAGGCGAATATAGTCGATGTGCCATTGGTCGCAGTTGCTGGTCCATCCGAGAATGTTTCCGCTGCTCCATGAATCAAGGTCCAAGGAGGCGAAGTTCCGGAAGCGGAATTGGAAGTTGTTGCGGAGGTATTGTTCGTCTGTGATGGGAATAAGCACTTGTTTGAAATATTGGAGGGGGTTTTCAGCCAGCCAGCTATCCAAACTGCAGCCGGGAGAGGACCAAACTTCATTCCATACGTATTCGGGTCCGAAAACCGAGTCTGCCGGAATATAGATGGTTTCGCCGGGGAATGCGTTGCTCTCAAAGATGTAGATGTCTCCTGTGAAGGGATTGATCATGGTGTCGCCGGCAATGTAGTGCTCGTCTGCTCCCAGGATGTATTCCCCGTATACAAATCCGGTGAATACGACGTTTCCGGTGGCGTAACCGAATTCCAGAACAAGTTTGTCGTTGGATTCAGGTGCGTCGCCAATACGTTCCCATTCGACGGCGGGGGTGCTTTTGCATCCGCCGCCCGGTTGGAAGAAGAAACTGAAATACAGGGAGTCACTGATGCGCATGGGGCGGTGTTGGGTGAAATTACTGTCCAAACGGATGGGTCGGGAGGTGAGCGTGTCAGCGCCGAAGGCATCTCTTTCAGCGTGCGCGTACACGCGTCCTTCCTCATTCAGTGCGTCTAAGGTGACTACGCCGATGGTGGGAGGTAAGATGGGGAAGGTGCTGTTCACAAATCCCTGCCTATCTAGCCAAAGTTGTGCGTTGGGATAACCGGTGTAATTGGAAAAATCTTCTATAAACGGAAGTTTGACGGCTTGGTTGTCTTTGGCTTGAGAAAGGGTTTTCGCACGGATGGATTCCTTGGCGATGAGGGCGTTTTGGAAAAGCCCCGTGACGCGTTCCTGCGCCTGTGTGAGTAGGGGCAGGAGAATACTGAAGGTTAAGGTTATCAGATTAATTCTGAATGATTTCATGTTCTTTGATTTATTGTTCTACCGTTTCGGTGCTGTCGGGTAATTCACTGATGCATTTGCCGACCACCAGGGTGATTTTCTCGCCCATTTTGATTTCGGTTCCAGAGGCAATGGAATGACCTTTATAGAGGACTTCCAGAACGGCGTTTTCATAAGGACTGGGCTTTTCGATGACGCGGTCCAGAACCAGACCTTGGGCTTCAATCATGATTTGTGCCTGTCGCAGGGAAATATCTCTGAGTTCGGGCATTTTGATGGTGGGGGGCTCGCTGGCAGCCACGGTGAGATAAACCTTTCGTCCATGTTTTACCTTTTCTTTGGGAGCGGGATCTTGTTTTATGACCGTGCCCGGAGTGGCGCCTTCGTCATAGAGTTCATCATCCACCACGAAGATGAATCCTTCGGATTTTCCCTTTTGGGTGAGTTCGCCGGCATTCTGACCGATGAAACTGGGCATTTCAAATTCTCTTCCATGGCGAGTAAACACCCGCAGGCATAACATGATGACACAGATCAGCACCAAGGTGCCTAATGCTGCGAGGAGTATGTGGTAGCCAAGTTTGTTAGAGTTCGGTTTTTTCATAAGCGAAAATTATCCCTTGTTTAACTTGAAAAAGTTGCTTTTATTATATGAAGGTGCAAAAATACAAAAAAAGCGATGCAAAGAGGTAGGTGAAAATGGCCTATGCGTCAGGTTGGTCTTCCACAAGGGTAGGTCGGATGGCGTCTTCCACGCGATAGTTGCCAACCATGGTTCGGCGGAGGGCAGTGAGATGTGCTCCGCTATTCAGGGCAAAACCGTAGTCTCTGGCAATGGCGCGGATGTAGGTTCCTTTGGAACAGCGAATGCGGAAGTCGATGTCGGGCAGTTCGAAACGGGTGATTTCGAAATCGTATATGGTCACTGTCTTGGCGGATATGGCCGCTTCGGCGCCTTCTCGGGCAAGCTCGTAGGCACGTCGGCCGTCAAGCTTCACGGCGGAGAAAACCGGCGGTGTCTGCTGTATCTCTCCAAGGAAGCTTTGGGCGGCAGCTTCTGCCATTTCACGAGTGATATGCTGATAGGGGTATTCGGTATCAATGGGATGCTCAAGATCAAAGCTGGGTGTGGTGCCGCCCATGCGGAAAGTTCCGGTATATTCTTTCTCCTGAGCCTGGATCTGATCTATCTGCTTGGTCATTTTTCCGATGCAGATGATGAGCAGTCCGGTGGCTAACGGATCCAAAGTGCCGGCATGGCCCACCTTGACTTTTCGGTTGGCCTTTCGCTGAACAATGCGGCGCACTTTTCCCACGATGTCAAAGGAAGTGCAGCGATAGGGCTTGTCAAAAATCAAAAGGTCACCTTCCGGATTGGCATCAAAGTCCGGCAGGGTAAAGGTTACTGAACGGATGAATTTCTTTAACATGTTCCGAAACAAATGGCAACGATACCGATAATAGCGCAATAAACGGCGAACCAGATGAGTTTGCCGTTTTTGACAATGTTAATCATCCATTTGCAGGCCAGACAGCCAGTAAGGAAGGCGGCTATGAACCCGATGAGCATGGTGCCGACGGACAATCCGTGCATGGCCGTGTCAAATCCGTTTTCGGCTATTTTTATGGCATCTAATAAGGCTTCTCCTAAAACAGGAGGAATGACCATGAGGAAGGAAAATTGTGCCAACCGTTCTTTCTTGTTGCCAAGCAAAAGCCCCGTGGCAATGGTCGTTCCAGAACGTGAAAGCCCTGGCATAACGGCCAACGCCTGTCCGATTCCGATGATGAAGGCATGCCATTTTGAAATGTTTTCCCGCTGGCGGGGCTTGGAAAAATAGGCAAAAGCAAGTAAAGCGGCCGTGAGGAGCAGCATAATCCCCACAATCAATAGTCCAGAACCGAAAATATTTTCTACGGCATCCTTGAAACAAAGGCCTACGATGGCCACGGGAATCATGGATATAAGGATGTTGATGGCATATTTAGTGCCTTCGTTCAAGTCGTTGTAGGAGTTCCATGATTGCTTAGAGAAGATGTCTTTGAAAATCCACACCACCTCTTTCCAAAGAATAAACAATGTGCTCAATACAGTGGCCACATGAAGCATAACCGTCATGGCGAGATTTTCCTCTCCCGACAATCCGAATAGGTTGGAAAGGATTGTGAGATGTCCGCTGCTGCTCACAGGAAGAAACTCGGTCAATCCCTGAATGACGCCGAGAATGAGGGCTTTTAGCCAATCCATGGTTATTCGGCTTTAGGTTCTTCTTCTTTTTTCTGTCTGGGGTGCCACATGATGGCAACTACCTCAATAACAAGTCCGAGGAACATCATAACTGGCGCAACCACAATACGGCGGGCATTGAAAATTTCTCCGTCAAAGGTGTTGGGATCTGTGACGGCACCACCGCGTAAGCAGAAATATCCGATGAGCAGGACTACTAATCCGACAATCATAAGGATATAGTTTACTTTACGGAATAGGGGTGCTTTCTTTCCTTCCTGGGTTGCACTATTTGTATTTGTCTTTGCCATTTTTTTATAGGATTATGTTATAAATAAAGTCTTTCGTCGTTGATTCTCACATATCTGTTAACAGAGATGGAGGAGATGATACTGGTGAAAAGGATGCTGAACAATAAGATGCCGCCCATGATGATGGCAATAATGGTCATTTGGGAGAAATCAATGAATTCAGGCATGGATCGGTTGCCAAAATAAAGAACAGTGGCAATGAGCAGGATGGCGATGATGCCTCCCCAAATGCCTTGTACCAAACCTTTGGTTACAAAGGGCTTCCGTACGAAGCGGGGAGTGGCGCCGACTAGAAGCATACTTTTTATGTTGAATCTCTTTGCGTAGATGTTTAAACGTATGCAATTGGCAATCAACATCATGGAAATAATCATAAATACGGCGCATACGCCTAGTATGATCCATTGTATTTTACGGAAATTGTTGCTGACGGATTTGACGATGAAGTCGGGGTAATCAACGTCGCGCACGATTTCGTTGCGTTTGAGTTCTTTGGATATTTTCGTTAAAGAATCCGTATTCGCATAGGCTGGCGCCACACTGATGATGATGGAGGCATTCAGCGGATTGGGAATGATGTCGGTGTAATTGCTGCCGATAATCTTCTTGGCGTTGTCCGTATTCTCAACTTTGGATGAGACTCGGGAAGAAGCTATGT
Source organism: Bacteroidales bacterium (assembly GCA_045600525.1). GTDB lineage: Bacteria > Bacteroidota > Bacteroidia > Bacteroidales > WCHB1-69 > F23-D06. Next base: position 12,784 of record JAZRYC010000030.1, on the reverse strand, counting down.
AGGGCTTCAGCTTAATGCTCTGCTCCAAGGCGATGATGTCTGCCTCCTTGATGTCGGAGTAAAACAATACTTCCATCTCTATCTTTTGGGAGAGATTACGTAGATATTGGGTGGAGAAAAAGGCGAAAAATCCCAAGATGCCAATAAAGAACATAGTCAGCGCGATACTGAATACAGAGCCAAAGGTGGATAGACGCAACCGGGCTTTGGTGATTCTATCAAGCGTGTCTGGATAATTTGTCATTCGTTTTTTTTTTAAGCGCGCAAAAGTACAAAAAAAGTGAAAATGTAGCGAGTGACGAAAAAGTTGGCAGATGAGTCGTTGTTGAAGGGAGTTTCCCACACCTCGTTGGGTACAATTTATTGTGCCGGGTAATATAAAACCAATTTTTTTGTGTAAGTTTGCCGCTCGATTTTCGGAATATGAAACTTTTGAAAAGACTTCTTCGCTATTTGACGGCCTACAAGGGGAATATCATGCTTGTGGTGCTGGTGAATTTTCTGTATGCGGTCTTCTCGGTGTTCACACTTTCCATGGTGGTTCCCTTTTTGACGGTCTTGTTTGGGCAGGTTGCCCCCGTGACGGTTCGGCCTTCGTTCTCCCTTTCGGCAGATTATGCCTTAAACATTTTCTATTATTATATGGGCCTGGTGATTGCGAATTATGGTCGTGTCTCCGCATTGTTCTTCATTGCCGGCGTCATGATCGTGCTGTCTTTCCTGTCCAATCTTTGTCGTTACATGGGTATGTTTTGGTTGGCTCCCATAAGGTCGGGCATTCTGCATGACCTACGCGAGGAGATGTATCATCGCTTGTTGATCCTGCCCTTGTCGTTTTATTCCGAACAACGGAAGGGAGATATTATGAGTAGAATGGGAACCGATGTGCTGGAAGTGGAATGGTCGATTTTTTCTTCCTTGTTGTCACTTTGTCGAGATCCGTTTTTGATCATTATATTTTTGTCCGTTTTGTTCTATTTGAATTTCCGGCTTACGCTGATTGCCCTGGTGGTGTTTCCGTTGGTGGGATATGTGTTGGCTTGTATCGGGAGGAAAATCAAGCAGTATTCGCTTAAGTCGCAGCAGCTTCTTGGACGGATTAGTTCGTTTTTTGAAGAAACCGTCGGTGGCTTGAGGGTAATAAAGGGTTATAATGCGGTACAAAGTATGTCTAAAAAGTTCGAACATCAGAATTTTCAGTATTACAGGTTGAATAAGAAAGTGTTCAGAATCAACGAACTCGGTGCCCCGTTAGTGGAGTTTCTCTGTATTTTGGCTTTGTTGCTGATTTCAGTGGTCGCCTTGGTTTGGCTTCCCTCTTCCGCCGTAATGAAAGGTACTTCGTTTATGCTGTATTTTGTGATTTTCGCACGCATCATCCCGCCGGCAAAGGCTTTAGTGACAACCTACTATACTCTTCAAAAGGGTATGGCCGCCGCCACCCGCGTGTATGAAATCGTGGATGCCGATGAGCAGATAACGGAATGTGCGCAACCTTTGGAAATTCATCAATTGAAGGAATCTATCGAATATCGCGATGTGTCTTTTGCCTATGAAGATACGCGTCACGTCAGAAGTAATGAGGTGCTGCATCATATCAATTTGTCCATCCGGCGCGGACAGACGGTGGCTTTGGTCGGCCCTTCCGGTAGTGGAAAGTCCACAATAGTGGACCTCCTTCCCCGTTTCTATGATATTACGTCTGGCGAATTATTGATTGACGGAGTGCCGGTGGATCGCTATAAAATCAGTGATTTGCGTTCTTTGTTCGGTATTGTGAACCAAGATGTGATTCTCTTTAATGACACGGTGTATAATAATATTGCCTTTGGTCTGACGGAGGTTACCGAGGAACAAGTCGTTGCGGCAGCTAAAGTGGCACAGGCCGATGCGTTTATCCGTGAGATGGAGGGAGGTTATCAAACCGTTATAGGTGATCGGGGAATGCGTCTTTCCGGCGGACAACGTCAGCGAATCAGTATCGCCCGGGCTATTCTCCGCAATCCGAAAGTCCTTATTTTGGATGAGGCTACTTCGGCTTTGGACAATGAATCAGAGTACCAATTCCAGCAGGCCCTGACTCCTCTTTTGGGGACCCGTACGTCTATCATTATCGCCCATCGGCTGAGTACGATTCGTAACGTGGACCGTATTTTCTTCATCAAAGAGGGTGTGGTGGTGGAAAGTGGAACCCATGACGAACTCATTGCCCAGAAAGGCGAATATTATAAATTCTGTATGCTGCAACAGTAGTTTTATTATACACACTTTGCTGTTTAAAAACAAATTTCCCTTTTTATTGCACATTGTATGGAATGCGTATTTTTGCGCGTTTCTATATTATTGTAACTATGTTAAATGTTGCCGTTATTGCCGGGGGGGATTCCGGCGAATATGAAATTTCCCTCAAAACAGCCGATAATATCTTCAATCAGTTGGACAAATCGTTGTTTAATCCCTATTTGATTCATTTCAAAGGTATGGAATGGACGTTTTCCGATGCGGACGGCGTCCACGACATAGATAAAAATGATTTTTCACTCACCCTACATGGTGAGAAAATAAAATTTGATGTGGCCTTCATCGCTATTCACGGTACTCCTGGAGAGAATGGAAAGCTGCAAAGCTATTTTGAAATGATCAAACAGCCCTATACAGGTTGCAGGAGCTTTAGTTCGGCATTGACTTTCAACAAGTATTTCTGCAATCTGGCCGTGGCTAATTTCAATATTCCCATTTCTCCTTCGTTGCATTTTTACAAGACTGACGAGGTTGATTTTGAACGCATTGAAGCCGTCTGTGGATATCCCTGCTTTGTAAAGTCCTGTAATTCAGGCTCTAGCGTGGGTGTTACGAAAGTGCATGACCGTACCGAAATCCAGGGAGCTTTTGAGGAGGCTTTTAAGTACGACAATCAACTGATGGTGGAAAAGTTTGTGCGTGGTCGCGAACTTACTTGCGGAGTCACTTCTGTCTATGGCGATGTGCGTGTGCTTGCCGTTACAGAGGTGGTGGCTTCTAACGAATTTTATGATTACGATGCCAAATATACGGCTGTCGGTCATAAGCTGCTGACACCGGCTGACATCCCGGCCGATAAGGAAGCTTTGGTAAAGGAATATGCGAAGACCATTTTCCACCACTTAGACTGTAGAGGCGTGGTCCGTGTGGATTTCATTCTTTCTGAAGATGACGGTGTTCCCTATTTCTTGGAGGTGAATACGATCCCAGGACAGACCGCCCTTAGCATCGTTCCTGGTCAAGTTACATATAATGGATTAGATATCAAGGATTTCTATACTCGTATGGTGATGGAGACCCTTCAATAACAATTTAGAATAAATGTTATGAATAAATGCAAAAACTATTATTTTTTTACTGTCTTGCTGCTGATTCCGTTTTTCCTTTCTGCCCAGTATACGGAACGGGATATTTATGCCTATATTGAGCAATATCAAGACGTTGCTATGCAGAAGATGAAGGAATATAAGATCCCGGCCAGTATCACCATCGCCCAAGGTATTTTTGAAAGTGCCTGTGGAAAGAGCCGTTTGGCTGTTGAAGGCAACAACCATTTTGGTATAAAATGTCATAATGATTGGACGGGTGACACGCTTCTAATTGATGACGATGAATTGCAGGAATGTTTTCGTAAGTATCCGACGGCAGCGGATTCCTATACCGACCACTCGCTTTTCCTCACCGGTCGCAAGCGCTATGCCAATTTGTTTACGCTGGATATTATGGATTATGCCGCATGGGCTAGAACGTTGAAGGCTGATGGCTATGCCACCAATCCGCAGTATGCCGACCGTTTGGTGAGCTTGATCGAACGCTACCATCTTGCGCGTCTGGACACTATGGCTCAGGGCAGTGAATTGGCTATGAGAAGTCTACTGGAAGACACTCCGCAAGAGCCGAAAAATACGATGCCGCAACCTGCCAAGCCGATTAAACCTGCCGCATCCCCGATATCTTCTTCCCGGAAGGTATTTACAGCCGATCAGGATTTTCCATTGGGCAGCAGTCCCTTTACCTATCGCAAAGTATTTGAGAACAACCACACTTTCTTTGTTGTGGCAGAATCCGATGATACGTATGAAACCATTGCCCGTGATGTGCAGGTCTCTCCATCCAATCTGCGTAAGTTCAATGATGCTGGGAAGGACGCCCAACCTATTGAAAAGGAAATCATTTATATTGAGTCCAAGGCAAAAAACAATGACTTGCGTGTCCATGAAGTAAAACGAGGGGAAACGCTGCGGTACATTTCCCAGGTTTATGCCGTACAGCTTCACTATATTTTCAAATACAATAATCTAAACGAAGATTCGATTATTCAACCGGGAAATCAGATATTGCTCAAACATTAAAACCGAATATTATGAAAAAAGTATCTTTCCTATTGAACTTTATATTGATGGTTGGTTTTTGTTTTGCCCAACCTCTTACCGAGGAAACGGTAAACAAGTATGTCTCCGCTCATAAGGATATGGCTGTTCGGGAAATGGAACAATATCGAATTCCTGCCAGCATCACATTGGCGCAGGCTGTCTATTCCTCCAAGGCGGGCACGAACCGCCAGGCAGTGGAAGCCAATAACCATTTCGGAATCATGTGCCATACCGATGAGTGGACGGGAGAAAAGTTCTATGAAACAGAAAACCATGCCAGCGAATACTGTTTTCGCAAATATGATGCTGTGGAGGAATCTTATCGTGATCATTCTCTCTTCTTGGCCAAACGACCGCGTTATGCTTCGCTTTTTGAGCTTCCCATTACTGACTATGAGGCCTGGGCCCGTGGATTGAAGGAGCTTGGTTATTCAGGCAACGTACGCTATGCGGATACGCTGATTGCCATTATCCGGAAATATGAACTTTATCAATATGATAAGGCTTCGTCTGAAAAAAACGGAGTGACGGCAACAAAGAAAACGGAGGAAGTTTCCCTTATGCGGAAAATTGATTTGGAAAAGGCGGTTGAAAAAGAGAATGTCGTTTCATCAAAGGAAACGGGAACATCCGCAGACGCAGTGACGGTAGGAAGTGTTAATTATTTTATTTTGGATCCTGCCAATGTTTCCTATAAGCAGGCTTATTATCCCTATACGAAGCGGCCGGTGTATGAGAACAACAAGACGAAGTTCATCTTGGCCAAATCTGGAGACACTTATCGCAGCCTTGCCCAGTCCCTTCAACTTACCGAAAAGAATCTCAGACTCTACAATGACGCTTCTGATGATGTGGAACCACTTGAAAACGAAGTCGTCTATGTGGAATTGAAAAGCACCAAGTCCCCTGTAGATTATCATATCCTGACGGCCAAAGACACGTATCGCTATATTGCGCAGAAGTACGGCGTTCAGCTGAAAATCATTTTGAAAAGAAACAGCGGCTCAATAAAGAATTATCAATTAGGTGATCAAATCTGTATAGGTTGTAAGTAATGCCCAAGTCCCTATATCATTTCAATCCCAAGACGCTTTCCTTTGAGAAGGTGAAACTGAGCTTCAAGCACGTCTTCAGACGCCTGATCTGGGTGTTTGCGAGTGGTATAGCCTTTGCTTTGATTTTTGTCTGGGTGGCTTTTTACTTTGTGGATTCCCCGAAGGTGAAAATTCTGGAACGCGAAAACAACGAATTGAAGGAGGAGGTTGAATATCTTTCCAACCGTCTGGATAGGATGTCCGATGTTTTGTTGGATATTGAAGATAGGGACGATAACGTGTATCGTATGATTTTAGAGGCTGATCCGGTTCCTGCCTCTGAACGCTATCCACTTCTGTTGGATGATCGAAGACTGGATAGTATGTCGCGGACAGAAGCCTATCAGGCTTTGAAAAATGCGAATAAGAAGGCCGATAAACTAACGGTCCGATTGGCGGCTCAAACAAAATCTTTGGAGGAATTGGAAAAAATCGCCAATAGTAAGGCGGAGATGCTGACTTCTATTCCGGCGATTCGCCCTTTGAAAAACATGTATTCCGTGACTTCGGGTTTTGGTCGTCGATATCATCCGATTTTGAAAAGGCTTCGCGCCCATACGGGTGTGGACATAACCGCGCCGAAGGGAACGCCCGTTTATGCTACGGCAGATGGCACGGTGACCAGCGAATCTCCAGGTGGCGGATATGGTCTGGTGGTGGTTATCAATCACGGCTATACCTATAAGACGTTGTATGCACACCTTTCCAAAAAGGCAGTAAAGCCAGGGCAGAAGGTGAAGCGCGGACAGATTATTGGCTATGTGGGTTCCACGGGTATGTCCACCGGCTCCCATCTTCATTACGAGGTTATCAAAAACGGGCAACGCGTAAATCCCGTGTATTACTTCAATTCTGATATTACTCCTGAAGAATACAACAAGATTCTTGAATCCTCTAAACGAGTTAATCAGTCATTGTCATAATGTACTCACTGTTGGTTATCTCATACAAGCAACGTACCATGCGGCCTCTTTTCGTGGCGGTCATTGCTTTGTGTTTGTTGTGCTCTTGTGGTAGGCGGACAACGCGTGGGGATAAGATGATTTTTCATTACAATGAGTCCAGCGGCATACAGACGCTTGATCCCGCATATGCTTCCGGACAGGCTGTAATATGGCCGTGCAACCAGCTTTTCAACGGCTTGGTCGATATGGACGATTCCTTGAATGTCGTTCCTGCGATAGCCAAAAGATGGACGATTTCGGAGGATGGCCTTTGCTATACGTTTTATTTACGTGACGACGTCTCTTTCCATAATACGTCTTGCTATCCTTTTAAAAAGAAAAGAATAGTCACGGCTGAGGATTTTGTATATAGTTTTTCTCGGATTCTTGACCCAGATGTTGCCTCGCCCGGCGCATGGATTTTTCAAAAAGTAAAACGTGACAATAAGGGTGTGGCGTCTTTTAAGGCATTGAACGATACGGTGCTCCAAATAGAACTAGCCGAACCTTTCCCCCCATTTCTCGGCATTCTTACAATGAAGTACTGTTCGGTCGTCCCCAAAGAAGTCGTGGAACATTATGGAAAGGATTTTCGAAACCACCCGGTGGGCACAGGCCCCTTCCAATTCCAACTCTGGCAGGAAGGCGTGAAACTTGTGCTAAGAAAAAATCCCGACTATTTTGAGAAAGACGAAAAGGGCAACAGACTGCCTTATTTGGATGCGGTGGCAGTTTCCTTCATCGTGGATAAACAATCGGTGTTCATGGAATTTATGAAGGGCTCTTTGGACTTTATGTCGGGTATTGAGGCCTGCTATAAGGATGCCTTGCTGACGAAGGATGGCCGACTCAACCCAACCTATCAAAAGGAAGTGAAATTGCTGACAGGTCCCTATTTGAATACGGAGTATTTGGGATTTATGCTGAAACCAGGAGATAATGACAATCCGATTTTGGATAAGCGTGTGCGTCAGGCCATCAACTATGGCTTTGATCGTGAGAAGATGATGAAATATCTGCGCAACAATGTCGGCTATCCCGGTACGGCGGGTTTTGTGCCGAAGGGTATGCCTTCGTATAACCCAAAACGCACGGGCGGCTACAACTATGATCCTGCTAAGGCAGCAAAATTGTTGGAGGAGGCGGGCTATCCCGGGGGTAAGGGGCTGCCTCCCATTTCAGTGGCAGTTTCTGCTTCCTATGCCGATCTGGTGCAATATATGCAACATGAGTTGTCGGAACTCGGTATTGAGTTGAAAATGGACGTGATGCAGGGCGCGCAACAACGTCAGATGATGCGGAACTATCAGTTACCCTTCTTCCGTGGCTCCTGGATTTGCGACTACCCAGATGCGGAGAACTATATGGCCTTGTTCTATTCTAAAAACCTGCAGCCGGTCGGTTCCAACTATACCCATTATGTGAATCCCGCCTTTGACAGACTGTATGAGCGTTCCCAGCGTTGTGCTGATGAAACCCAGCGTAATGAGTATTATACCCAGATGGACTCGCTTCTGACGGAGGATGCCCCCGTTGTGGTGCTCTATTACGATAAAGTGGTTCGCTTCACCCGCGCCAATGTATCGGGTATGGGTACCAATCCAGTGAATATGCTTAACCTGAAACGGGTGAAGATACAATAGCTATTTCTTTCCTTTTGCAAAAATCAGTAATGCCACTGCGCTGATAACGACTACAATGCCTGCGAACTGTATGGGAGTGCAATGTTCGTGGAAGACGATCAGGCCGATGATAACCGCGGTAAGCGGTTCCAAACTGCCCATTACGGAAGTGGCTGTTGCCCCTATTCGCCGAATAGCCTGGATGAGCGTGAGATTGGAGACTAAAGTGGGCAGTAGGGAAACGAGTAGGAGATTGATCCAACAGTGAGTATTGGGTACGGCCTGAAATCCGGAAAATCCGTCTTTAATTAAGATGTTCAATGCAAATATCAGGGTGCAGTTCAGCATCAACCAGAAGGTGACTTTCAGCCCATCCATATCTTTTACGGTTGTTTTGGGCAGACAGGCAAGATAGGAACCGTATGCCACAACTGTGCCCAATACGATGGCGAGGCCTTTGCCGCTGATGTTTTGTGCTTCTGTCCCCGATAGCGATAACATTGCCACGCCGCCTATAGCGCAAAGCATGGCGATGATGGTCGGTCTGGAAACCCGTTCTTTGAAAAATACGATAGTCAACAGAGTTACCCATACGGGATATAGGAAATGGATGGTGGTGGCTATGCCTGTAGGAATATATTGGTACGAGGCCGTAAGCAACAGGGCAGTCATGGCATAGAAAAAGGAAAGCATCAGTAGAGCACCATATTCTCTAGATGATACGCTCAATGGAATACGCCGAACAGCCATCACTACTGCCATGGCAACCGTGGAAAAGGCGAAGCGATAACATACAACGTTGGAAACGTGCAGCCCCGCCTTCATCAAAGGTACTGAAAACAACGGTATCAAACCGAAGATGACGGAAGCCACCACGGCAAAAATTATACCGGCGGAATATTGGGATTTTTCGGAACTCATAAACGCAAACAAACATTGGCTTGATTTTTATTTACAGCCTAATGCTTGAAACCAGAAACTTGAGACTAAATTTTGTATTTGTATCCTTCCAACTTGGAAAGTTCATCGTTGGCTTTAACGATTTTTTGTTTAAGTCCCTGTTTATGGGCAATTACTTTTTCCATGAGTTTGGCATCTCCATTGGCCATGATCTGCATGGCAAGGATGGCGGCGTTTTGGGCACCATTGATGGCAACGGTGGCAACAGGTATTCCCGGAGGCATTTGAAGCATGGCGAGAGCGGCATCCATACCGTCTAAAGAGGACTTGATGGGCACGCCGATTACTGGTAGTGGTGTCATAGCGGCAATTACACCGGGAAGGTGTGCTGCCATGCCGGCGCCTGCAATGATGACTTCAATGCCGCGGGCGTGTGCGTTTTTGGCGTAGTCGGCCACTTCGTCTGGTGTGCGGTGTGCGGAAAGGGCCAGTACTTCAAAAGGAATTTCGTTGTTCTCCAGAAATTTGAAGGCAGCCTCCATAACTGGAAGATCGGAGGTGCTGCCCATGATGATACTTACTCGTGCGTTCATATTTGCATTTTTTTAAGGTGGCAAGGAAATATGCCATGTGTTGGTTTATATGTCTGTTTTTAAATTGTATGAGGCTAATGGTTTGTATTCGGGACCTTCTTTGTGTAGAAAGCTTTGAAATAACGTCATCTCGGAAATGGAAATCATTTGCGGGGGGATATTTCCGAAAGCTTTAAACGTATTCCAAAATTTGGCTTTGTTGATGATGTTCTTAATTCGACCAAGGGTAATGTGAGGAACGAAGTTTCCGTATGCTGGTTCAAATCCTGCAACCAGCAGCTTTGCTTCCAGACTTTCAAAAAGCTGTTTGTAGAAGAAAAAATCCTCAAAGCCTATCCAAAGAACTTCGGGCCGATAGTGGCTTCCAAAAACACCCAGTTTGTTCAACTCCAAATAAAACGGGGTGTGGTTGGAACATACTTCTTGAAGAGACTCTTTGATGGCTGGGATTTTTTCTGGAGAAGTCGCCCCTAGAAAACGCAAGGTGAGGTGGCACACCTCATCCTTGACCCAGGTGATCTCATCATGGCGCAATTCATGCTTTAGTTGCGACATGAATTGTTGGATGTCTTGATTTAGAGTTATCTTCGTTGCGATGAAAAGTCGCTTCATTATTCGCCTTTGAGATTTTGATTGTGGAAATGGAGGATTTTGTTCCAAAGGTGTACTCTCTCCGGTCCAATCACATTATGATCGTAAATGGTATAGGGGAAATATTCAATTTCAATACCATCCGTGACGGCTTGACGCATCAACTCCAAGCTTTGCTGCCAAACGACGGTGTGGTCTTGGCAGCCGTGCATGACGAGGAGCGGGCATTTTACGTTCTTGATTTTTGGGATGATGTTGGCATGGTCATAACCTTCGGGGTTTTCTTCGGGGGTATCCATGTAGCGTTCGCCGTACATCACTTCATACCAAGCCCAATTGACTACAGGACCACCGCAGGAAGCAGCGCGGAAGGCTTCAGGATGTTCTGTGACCAATGAAAGTGTCATGAATCCGCCATAACTCCACCCGTCCAATCCGATGCGGTTGGCATCCACGTAGGGGAGTGTTTTAAGATATTCCACGCCGCACATTTGGTCTTCCACTTCCCGAACGCCTAGATTGCGGTGTATGCATTTTTCAAATTCCGCACCACGATTCTGCGTGCCTCGGTTGTCTAAGGTGAAAACCACGTATCCTTGTTGGGCCATATATTCCAGGAAAACACCTCCTGAAACAAAGCTGTTGGTCACCAATTGGGAATGCGGACCTCCATATACGTAGATAAGACATGGATATTTCTTATTGGGATCCATATTGGGTGGGGTAATCAAACGGCACCACAGGGAATCACCTTCTTTATTTAATATGGGAAAGATGGTTGTATTGCCCATCGCACAGTCCTTATAGGGGTTCTTTGAAGAAAGAAGAGTCTTTACATTCTTTCCTTGATTGTTTACCAAATAGATGTCGTGGGCAGTGGACACGTTGCTGAAATGATCAATGAAAAAAGTCTTGTCGTCGTTGAAAATAGGTTCGTGCGTTCCATCTGTGTAAGCCAAACGGGTTATTTTCCCATCCGATAGGGATGCCTTGCACACATATTGATTGACAGGTTTTTCTGTGGGGGCGATGGTGAAATAGGCGTATTGGTCTTTGCTGTCTGTGCCATAGAAACTAACTACATCAAAGCGGCCGTCTACAATTTTTCGGGTGAGGTTCCCTTCTGCATCATAGAGGTATAGGTGTCTCCATCCGTCGGTTTCGCTGAACCAGAGAAAACGATTGTCTTTGAGGAATATCATGCGGTCGGTTGGTTCAACGTAGCGAGAATCGCTTTCCTCAATGAGAACTTTGAGTCTGCGTCCGCTTTGAAGGTCGTATCGAATGAGTTTGGAATGATCCTGGGCGCGGTTGAGATGGGTGATGTAAAGATATTTCTCGTCAGGGGAAAAGGTGACATTGGTGAGGAATTCGCCATCGTTGAGGTCGGTTTGAATATAATGGAACACGGCTTTTCCGACTTTGGTGGATTGTGCAACGTCAAATATGCCCACCTTTACTTGGTGGGAGGTTCTTCCCGCCATCGGATATTTCATCGTTTCCACAGTGGCAATTGGCGTTCCCGTGTTTACCAGAGGGTAGTCTTCCACCATGCTTTCATCCATACGGTAGAAGGCAATGAAGTTTCCTTTGGGAGAAATATACTGCCCTTCTTCAATGCCCCATTCACTGCGGTGTACACTTTCGCCAAAAACGATGTTTTTTCCAGTGTCAGGACAAAGGAGAATGGGTTCATAGCCGTTTAACTTGCTTTGCACAAATACCCCTTGCTCGTTTTTGAGGATATATAGTTCGTCTTTGACGGAATAGTCAATAAGCTCATCCCATTTGAACTCATCTCTGATGACAGAGGATACGGCACCTTTATTAATGGAAATGGAGATGTGGTGTCTTGGGAAAAACAGGGTGTTGCTGTTTATCCATTTCATTTGACGAAAATCACGTATCTGCAGATTGTTAAGTTGGTATGCAGGAACGAAGAGGGTCTCCTTCCCGTTTTTGGCATTCACGAGTTGGATGTTGTGGGCGTCGTCCACGTATGCGTAATTGTCGGTGCCCGGCTGCCAACTGAGTCCGGTAATTCGGTCTGACATATATTTTCCTTGGAAGTAGGCTTTCAAGTCAATAGTTTCATTTTGGGCAAACAAAGCCATAGAACATGAAATTGAAAGAAGAAAGATGAAGAGTTTTTTCATTATGGTATTGTTTTTAATTATTGTTAAATCCAAACGTATGCGAATCCCCCTTCTGAACAGTGCGTCCAATTGGCTAAAGCATTGATACGTAAAAGGGTATAGAAAGCCTTCGTTACGGCTGCAAACTTACATAAAAAATCTGATTTTTCGGGATGGCAAGCAAACGTTTTTCATGGCCCATGAATTTACTAAAATGTTCTTTTGGATCCACGTGTTAAAAATGAGACAGAGTGCCGTTCCCAATATCCAGCCGGCTATGATGTCGGAAGGATAATGTAGACCCAGATAGGGGCGGGTATAACAGAAAATGAGGACATAGAAGAGTAAAAAAAGTACCAAAGGCCGCCGGTTGTTGTAAAAGGGCTTTAGAAAAATGTATAGTAGGATAGCGATGACGGTGCTGTTGGTGGCATGTGAGGAAGGAAATCCATATAGATTGCCGAAATATCTTCCGCTGTCCAATTTGTGCAGATGTAGTTGCTGCATCAAA
>JAZRYC010000029.1:0-5586 GCA_045600525.1 Bacteroidales bacterium | reverse complement strand
ATAGTTGATGTCAATCCATTTGTCACGGGCGGTGTTTTTCTTCCACACAATATGCGCATCCTTGGCATATTCAAAAGAAAAGGGCAGTCCAGTAGTGTCGTATTGAACATAGTTTTTTTCAGGCAAAGCAATGCGAAGATAAGCGGCAGGCTTGGGCGTATAGTCGTTGCAACCGCCACAAGCAGCCATCAACAGACAGCCGCCCAACAGCCACAACCAAGAACGATGCAATAACATAATACGATTCGTTTGAAGTGAAATGATAATGCAAAAGTACGACTTTTTTTTAATTGAAAATTGAGAATCGACAATTGCAATTGAAACAGCCACACTTCATTTTCATTTTGCTCTCAATAAATTTTCGTATTTTTGCAAAATCCATACCGACAAACTCTTGTCACCCATGAACCGCATTGCCTATTTGCTGAAAGCCAAGACACAATACAACATCCACTCGCCTTTCGTGTTTGAGCTCTACAACAATGTTTTGGCGACAAAACTCTCCCCCAAGGTGCAACAAGAGATGGGCACACTCACTCATTACAAGGAACTTACCTACAAACTCCAGCACTACTACCACACCGATTGCCAGCCTCTTTCAGAATCGCAAAATCTACTCACTCAACAAAATGGCAACATGCATATGCTGGTAGTGGCAAAGCCCCACAAAGACACTTGTTCCGAAAAAGAATGGGAGTTCCTGAAATCCCAATGGCCCGTCAGCATCGATCTCTACGACATCGGTCTTTTGGTCAACAACCCCAAACTCCACCCACAGCATTTCCTGCTCAGAACTTGGCGCTTGTTCTGACCCCATCACTTTTCTTTTCCAAATAGCCCTGCTCAAACGCTTGCGGATAGAGGAACTTTCTTTCCCTATCGACAAATTTCACAATGAGATATTTGCCATCGAACGAAACCACCCTACCCGCGCCGATACTCTTGTGCATTACCTCGTCGCCCTCGGCGAGATGCATCCAAGGTGCAACGGGCTGTTGTTCTCCGACAAGCACGATAGGAGAGTCAGATTCTTCCCCTGACACTGCTTCCTCTTTCCCCCTCTCAGGCACCTCTACGGCAGTATCCCACAAACCGATAACGGTGCCGCTACGGGTGTCGATACCGGCATAGGTAAGGCTGGAATCTTCGTAACGCTTAAATTTCCACACCGCATCGTTCATCAATTCAGCGTTGAACACTCCCAGACTCACCAACAGCTCAAAATCCTTCAACGTCAATCCCGTCACCTTCCTAAACAGGTCAGGTTCCAACTGAGTGATGACATCCTTGAGGCTGTACTCCCTGTAGTCGGTCAAGTACATGAACACCGGTATGCGTGTGGCGAACTTGATCAACTTCTCCTGGATATCCCTTCGCTTGCTCTTGAATTCCTTTTCTTCTTCCGATAGTTCCTTCTTTTCTTTGGGTGTAAGTTCTTCGCCACGTTCCTTCTTGGTGTTCTTTACCTTCTCGCTCTTGTTGATGATAGTCTCAATGTCGGAGTTCAGCGAGCGGAACCCCTCGATGCTCATCAACGCCTTCATGGCTTCGGGATTGTTCATCAGACGCTGCAAGGTGGCGTTGTCCACATTCACCAGCACGGCACTCTCCCACCTGCGCGCCAGCAACGTAGCGGTGGTGCCACTCATCGCCATATCCAGAATGCCGGCAGCGTCAATCTCCTTCATGCTACTGCCATCATAGGCAAGAATAGGCAGGAATTTGATAAACCCCTCCACCTTCTTTTCGGGATTGCTCTCCTTCACGTTCAACTGGCAGCTATACTCCTCCACCTGCCGCAATGCCCTGTTGGGCGAAAAGTCGAACACATAGCACACAGGCTTCAGCACCACCTCCTTGCCCTCCTCGTCTTTCACAGTCCAAGGCGACTGCACACGGAAAGCCGTTTGGAAATAGGTCTCCGGACTGGAGGTGTTGCGCAGCATCAATATGCCCGACCAGGGCTTCACCGTCACACCTGTCGAGAGTTTGCCACAACTCAGCGTGATGGTTTTCGTGCGCTGCGGGTCGCCCATGACGTTATATACGGGTTCCACAGCCTTGGCACCCATGCCCGCCTCGTTGCCTGCCGCCACAACCACATTGTAGTCGTGGAAAAACCTGTTGCAAGGCTTCTTCAGCAAATCCGCCATGGCATGGCACGACGCCACACTGGGCAAGAACCAGAAGGTGTGCATCAGATAGCTCACCAACCGCACATCGCTATAAGGCATAGGAGGCTTCTCCACACCCAACTTGAGGTCGCTGACGATATTTTCGGCATAGCCGCCTCGAATCAAGTCGAGCCATTTCTGTACATATTCTTCATGCACAAAATGGCAGTTTCCCTTCCCTGCCGCTTTGGCTTGATGTACGCGACGCTGAGGAATGACGCCGTCACATTCGGCACGGAAAAACTCGTTGAGGTCGAACTCATCAAACTCACCCATACTGGCAACCTCGGTAATGCTCTCAGGCATCTGGTAGGTTAGCATCACCATCTTGGGCAGCGAAAGATAGGGGTTGTTGTCGCCTTGCCACTCCGCCTTGCTGCGTTGTTCGTCGCTGTAGGTCCAGTTGCATATCTGCTCTTCTATAAACTCGCCACTACTGATTGCCCTGAAAGGCGTACCACTCAGGTAAAGGTAAGCTTTTGTACGCAACGGCATCAACTCCTCGTCATAAAGTTCGCGGCTGGCACGTTCATTCAGGTCACCATCCTCAGACATCAACGCATCCGCCTCTTTCACGCTTAGCAGTGCGGGATCCTGCGACTTGTAGAAATCCTTGGCATTGCGTCCCCAAGCGCCGTAGTGGTATTCGTCCAGCACGATACAGTCCCACACAACGGTCTGCAGCCACTCGTTGGTAGCCTTGATGCCGCCGGCGTCGTTGCGGCCCAACACATCCTGAAACGACGCAAAGCAGACGAAAGGCTTGCGCTCGTTGACATAGTTGAACTCACGGTCATCCTGTTTCTCGCAGAACTGCCATCCCTCGAAATCCACATGCGACTCCAAATCTTCGCGCCAGGCAGTCTTCACGGCAGGCTTGAAGGTAAGCACCAGCACTTTCGTCCATCCCATCTTCAACGCCAGCTGGTAAGTGGTGAAAGTCTTGCCGAAACGCATCTTGGCGTCCCAAAGAAAGTGGGGTACCAACCCATGGTTGCCAGGGTCAGCGGCAAAACGCTTGAAATAGTTTGCAGTCTGATCCACAAACCGTTGCTGTTCGGGTCTCATACCAAACTGTTGGGTACGTTGGAGCATCGTCATACTTCCAACTTGCGCCGACCGCACCGCCCGTTCCACATCCTCCAATGAACAGCGGAACCACTCCCCTTCGGGGTTTGGGAAGTGCGCTTTACGCAAAATGGGATGAACCGCATTCTTGTCGGTAAATGAAGTGCCATCGTTGCGCATGGCACTCCACTGGCCCAAAATGCGGTATCGGGTACAGGCAGTAAGGTTCTGTTCCTTTACCCTTTCAGAAACCTCACGGGTGGTATAACCCACCTTGATGAGGCCTTCATGTTCAGCAACTCCCACATGCTCGTAGGCATAAATCATCGGATGTTGCTCTACTTTCGAAAGCAATAAATCATCTTTCGCCATAGTCGTATCGGTTATGGCGTTCAAAGAAACAAAAAAGGGGAAATCACATCTGTTGGAGATAGTGGGTTATTTGGGAACGCAATGGAATCAAATCACATTTGATGGTCTCCCACAAAACCGACGGGACAATGTCAGCATACCCATGTACCAAAATATGGCGCATATTCACTATCACCTTCCATTCCACTTCGGGATGCCCGTCTTTAAATTCCAACGTTAGTTGATAAGCGGCCTCTCCGATGATTTCAAGGTTTTTCACTACGGCAAAATAGGTACGTTTGTCTTTAACAAACTCCTCAAAGGACATAGCTCCAACAAAGTCGATAGCAAAATCTATAGCCTCAACCATGTTTTCCAATAACCGTATGTCTCTTTCAGGCCCTCTCATAAATCAATATTTTATCCCTCTCAGCTGTTGCGGCAGCGTAAGGCTTCAAGGCACCTTCCTGCACCAAGTCAACCTCCATTCCCAACAACTCTTTCAGCTCAGTGTACATCTTTGCATACTTGAAGAGGCCGACATGTGCATTTTGATCAAATGCCACCAATATGTCTATGTCGCTCCCCAGAGTTTGCTCGCCTCGGGCCATAGAGCCAAAAATCCATGCCTTAGTCACAGGCTGCGTACTAAAATAGGATTGTATGGTCTCTATTATCGATGCTTCCATTGCCGTATATTTTTCATTTATAACGTAAATGAATTTTGTTTAGTATATCCCAGATGTTTTTTTCTCCTTAATATTTCAAAGAACGCAGCTATTGTTTCTATTTGTTTTTATTCCATCGGACGGATCATGCTCTCGATAAAGGCAATCTCCTCTTCGGTAAGGTTGTATTTCTTGTATAGCATCTCATCCGTCCAAGGATGGGAGAAGTCTTGAAGGGGGACAAATTGATATACATGCCTCATTGCATCTTGAGTATTTTTCTTCTGCATAATCAAGAACCGAAAAAACTTGGTATGGATATAAGAAATCACATTTTCAGATTCTTGTTTTGATTTAAATGGTCCAATCACCAAATATGTTTGTGTACAACAACTATGTGGCAAACCTAAAAATGGTTTGGCTAAAAATCTATATGGATAATCGCCTCGTTCTCCATAAGATTTTGATATATAAACCTTATATTTATCTATTAAATCAATGTTTCTTGAAATGTCTTTTTGTGATATATATCCAATTCCGTTCACCGTATGAAGAGCTATTGACCCTTCAAAAGGGTTATCTTTATAGCCTTTAAAAGATGATACTATGCCAAATGGAGTTTGGGCACTAACGATTGTAGAAAAAGAAACCAATTCTGAATTTTGCGTTTTCCGAAGTATTGATATGGCTTCATTGAATCGTATGAATGTGTTGTTATTGGTTTCAAGTAAAGGTCTTACTGCTATTGTTTCTTTTCCACTTCTTATTGTCCTAATTTTGCAAGGTCCATGCTTATCCCTTTCCCATAGAAAAAAACATATACCTCCTGAAATATCAACTCCAGGAAAGCAATCAACAGCATTGGGGTAATCAGTTATATTGCTTATTCTATCATCATGTAGCATTTTATCTCTAAAATCATCCAATCCTCGGTCTCCTGCGTACCATCGAGCAGGGATAATCATTGACAAGTATCGAGGCGCTAATTTTTTTGCTTGCTTTACAAATTTATCATAGATTGCGATTGCATAATTCTCTTTCTCAACACCTACGTTCAACTGATATGGTGGATTTCCTATAATTACATCAAACTTCATATTGAAGAGTTTTTCAGGGTTGTCGGTATGAATAAATTGATAGGCATATTGTTCTGCTTGATCGCCACGGTCGTAAACCTCTTGACTTGCACCGCAATAGCGGCATTTGCCTTTCTCCCACGTATGGCGCAAGGCGCGATATTGGATGTTGCCTTCAGGATTGGGGAAATGACTTACGCTGTACTTGCCGTCAGCCGTCTTGGAGCAATAGACCGAACGGCGGCTCAG
>JAZRYC010000028.1:0-4977 GCA_045600525.1 Bacteroidales bacterium | reverse complement strand
CCGGCGCACTATAGTACGTAGTGTTGATATACGGTCTTTCGCTGGAATAGGTGTTTATCTTAGACCAGCAAAGCGGATAGGCCGTTGTGCCAGTACCATACGTGTCGAAAGAGTCTTCATAAGGAAGGGCGTTGATAATACCACAGGTTGTAGCAAAGTGCAGAACATCTGACCAATTAGAGTAACTATTATCTCCGCAAACGGTTCTAACATAGATGTCGTATTGAGTGGAAGCCGTCAGACCGGTAGCGGTGAAGGTGGTGTCCGTAATAGACACCGGGGTTAGATTGTCAGGGTCGTCGCCCACTGTACAAACCACATATTCCCAAGCCATATCCGTTGCCATATCCGGGGAGAATGCCACGTCAAAAGACGTGCCTGTCGGGTTGGAAGCAGTAAGGTTGTGCGGTCTGGCGCATTGGGTAACTGTGATTTGGATAGAATCCACGACAGCTGCCGGAGACGAGCCGAAAGCATCATCATTGTGCCACATAAAGTAGAGACGTTGCGTGCTATTGGCGTATCCGGATCCGAGAATTGTTTCAAAATGCTGCCAGGTGTTTTTGTAATTCATCGTACCACCCAACTGCACAGCACCGGCAGGTGCATTTTCAGCACCAGCAGCCACATCTTCGGGACTACCGAGAAATACTTTCATATAGTCGCCGCCACCACCGTAGGCTTTCCAATTGAAGCTCACAGTGAACTCCGCACCCGTAGTGAAATCAACATCTCGATAAGCCCACACGGTACTTTCCATATAGTTTACAAAACCGGCAGTAGCACCTTGGTCGCCGGAAACATACAGTACGGAGTCTGTTTCACCTGTCGGCTTACCGATATACCATTGGTTGTTTTCTGAGCCGTTAGTCGTAGCCCAAGCACCGTTTTCCGCCGCATCTTCGAAATCGCAGAAATAAGGAGTTGTTGCTGGAAGGCCGGCCAATGTCCTAAAGCTATAGACAGGAGACCACATACTGTAGGAATCATCGCCACAGTCTGTTCTGACATAGACATCGTATATGGTGTTGTTCGTCAGGTTGCTTAAATAATAGTAGTTGTTCACATAGACATATTCCGGCGTGGCGGTTGCCAAATCAAAACCTTGGGGACCGTATGCGATTTGCCAACCGGAGGCGGCACCATCGTTGTCATCCCAAGTAACAGTGACATCATCCACGCCGATGTTAGAAAACGAAACAGTGGGAGGCTCGCAAGTAACGCATTGGGTATGAATGCTGAAACCGGAATGGTTATAAAAATAATCCGAATGGAAATATATCATCAACGGACCTGTGGAAGAGGTAAACGGACCGAAATTCAAAATCTCATCTTCGTCTAATTGGTTGGATTTATAAATCTGGTTGGTAGTATCTGCACCATCATAAATAATGATGTAGTCGTCTGTGTATCTATCGGTCTGGATGGTTCCCGCCAAAGACATAAATGTGCCGGGTTCTTCGGGATAGAGTATCAGATAGGAATCGCAGTTGTCGGAGTAATTGCCGTTGGGTCCGCCATCGTCAAAAATAGACAATGTACAGGCTGTCAGAGTGTCTATACCGGAAACAGCCATATTGTATGAACTCGGAATGGCAGTCACAGGACCTCTCCACGCACTGGTTTCGCCGCCACAGTCTGCTTGAACATAGAAATCGTAGGCTGTACCCGGTGGCAGGTTATCAATGGTAACAGAAGGCGTGTTTTGAACAATTTCGATATCGGTATTCGCATCAATGGTGAAACCCGCCGGGCCGTAAGCCACATTCCAAGTGTCGGCAGAACCGGCCTCCACCCAGGAAAGGGATACTGAAGTAGATGTGGTTCCTGTAACAGAAAAGCTTACGGGGTTGGGACAACTCGGAATGGCGTGGATATCGATATCGTCAACTAACCATTCCCAAGACAAGGAGAGGGGTTGATGACGGAATGCGATACGACTGCCGGCAGGAGCATTGGGGAACACCACGGTTTTTTCTTCATAATCACTGAAGTCACTATATGCATAGGTTTCAATCGTCACGAAGGAATTGCTATCTGTGATATCGGTCACATAGCCGACTTGGAAAGTACCGCAGAAAGAATAGAAGAAATCTATTGGACGTGTCTGGAACGTCATTTCTACCTGGGTGATGTTAGTGGTCAATTCCGGAAGTGCCACTACACTGTTGATATTGTTCTCTGAACCATAGAATCTCAAAGACTTGGTACCGGAAGCAGCGTTCGCAGGGTTGGCTTTAACGTTACCGCTCATTACCGTCCAGCAGGGAACCTCAACGTATGATTCAAAACTTTCGAAATCTTCTGTGAAGGGAATACTGATATTGCCACATCCTGTACGGCCGAAGACAGGACTTGTCCAATCGCTGTATTCACTACCGCAATCTGTCCTCACCATAACATAATATGCGGTATTCGGCGACAGGTTGGTGAAAGTGTAAATGGTGTCTGAAAGAGTTTGGGTAAGGGTATCCGTATCGGAAAAGAGCATAGCTTCCCAGGCATTGTCCGTGGCTAAAGCGGGCGTGAAGTGGAAAGTGTAGCTGTCAGCGGTGGCATTGTCGAAAACAAGACTGACGGGAGTACCGCAGTCAAAACCCGTAATCACGATATCGTCAACTGCGGCAGGAGGATTGTTGCCACTGGCACCGTTATTCCACCACAGGAAATAGAGGCGTTGAATGCCGGAATGGGTGGCATTTAAAACAATGTCGGCGTCCTGCCAAGTACTCTGCAGGGAAAACACGCCCAATTCTTCGGCTCCGACAGGAGTACAGCCATTGCCGGAAGAGGCACCGGAGTTGGTAGGTTCGACCGGCGCACCGACATAGACTCTCAAATAGTCATAATCATCGTCTTGACCGTTGCTTCTGTATTTGAATGAAAGTCGGTAGGCTGCGAATTGGCCGAAGTCGATATCACGATAAGCCCAGGATGTGGAAGTGTTTTCATTGTCATAGACGTTGCTGGTGCCGTTATTGCAGGAAATATACAAGGCGTTTTGACCTTCCGGGGTAGCATTTACAGCAGAACCTATATACCAACCGTTCACGCCGTTGTTACGGGTCGTCCATCTCGAATTTTCCGTGACATCCTCGAAATCATGAATATAAGGAAGTTGGTTTGGATATTGGAGGGTTACAAAGCTTTTATCTGTCCAACCGCTGACATCATCGGAACCGCAGTTGGCGCGGACATAATAGTAATAACGGGTGGAGGGAGTCAGCGCTGACAAGAAGAAGGTCGTATCGAAAGCCGAATAGGTGGGTATTGTACTGGCATCGGGAATATCCGTGGCCGAAGTGGTTTCATAAATATCCCAGCTGGTTTCAATACCGCGGGCCCTCCAGGTAAGCGTGGCGGATTGATAATCAATATCAGATATTGTAAGGTCGGAAGGCATCCTACAGGTGACCGGCGCACCACCTGTGTAGGTCAAGGTGAGTTGGGGAAGAAAATTTTGGACATAGTAATTGTAATTGTATTCCAAAAGGCCGCCGCCAGAAGCAGAAGCGCCAACGAAAGAGCAGGAATGAAAAACATTACCATCATTGGAGAAGTCAATCAGCAAATTGCCGCCCTGATAGGTGTAAGGGGTGGTGAAGTTGATGGTCATTTCTCCATTGGTAAGAATAATGGTATCAGCGTAAACAGTCGTTACCGAATCCGTCATAAAGGAAGACGAAGTAAAGCGTGAAGCGGATGTTTCACCTATCTTGACTGTAAAGCCAGCAAAGAAGCACGAATTTGGAGAATAGAAGGTGATGCTGGAAATCTGCGCACCTTGTATGTTATCGAACATATTAGCCGGGTAAATCATCTGGGTGTGCTGATCTACATCAGCATAATAACCATAAATCGGAAGGTACTCACTCATATCCGTTCCATTTGCTACTGTCAACATCTGTTGAGCCTGCAATACTGACGGCAACATCATTATCGCCATCAGAAGCACTAATAGAAGTCTTTTCATAAATAATATATTTGGTTAATATAAAGAGAATTGCGATTATTCAGAAAAAGAATTTCACAGCCAAGTATAGTTTTATAGTTTTTCAAGTTGGAAAGGAGACTGCAAAGATAGAAAAATTTCAGAAAAAACAATTTTGAATATGGAGTTTTTTTTTTTTGAAAAAATTCATAATACTGCGGAGGAAATGTGCCAATGCGGTAATGGGTAAAAGTGTAAAAGGGAGAAGGGTTAATGATGAATGATTACGCAGGCGCCAGCTCCCGATCAGGGAGCAAATATCGGTAGAAGCAATGCCCGCGTACGCGTCATTCCTTTCCTATAAAAAACAAAAAAGGGGCGAAGAAATCTCCGCCCCTACATTATGCATTATATCGTAAGATTACTTTTTCACGATGCGTTTGGTCACAACGCCCTTGTCCGTAAGGATGCGTGCGAAATAGACACCGTCAGCATACGTGTTGATGTCGAGCGTGACTTGGGTGTCTTCCACCTTCGTCGTGCTGATGAGTTTGCCATAAACGTCATAAATATCAACACTGTTAATTGTAAATTGTAAATTGTAAATTGTAAATTGTCCACTCGTCGGGTTCGGATAAACGCTGATGCTGTTATCCAAATCGTAGTTGTTCACACCGTCCGGTTGGGTGGTGAAGTGGATGGTTTCGGAAGCGGCGCTCTGCATACCGTTGTCGCAGTTGGCCATTACCTGAACGTCGTATTGCGTGTCAGGGTTGAGGCCGGACAAAGTGTAGGTCATCGCATTGGCTGTAGCGGTTTCCCAAGTGGAGGCAACGTTCTGTTTGTAGATAACCGTCCAAGAGGATGCGGTGTTCGGTTCTTGGCTCCAGGTAATGACTGCGGAGTTTGTGGTAATGTCGTTAGCGGCCACGTTGGTGGGAGCCGGACAGGAAGGTTCGTCATTGTTCAATGTGGTGAAGGAACCGTTAGCCCAGTTGGAAACACTATTAGCGGCGCAAATTGCCTGTACGCGGACTTGGTAAGCG
>JAZRYC010000027.1:0-12584 GCA_045600525.1 Bacteroidales bacterium | reverse complement strand
ATTGCTTGATGGGGAGTTTTCCGCCTTGTTTTCCGTGTCGGGGGAGGCGATGTTGTCCGTTGTGGTTGGAATGGTGTTTGTGTCGAGAGCTGCGGCGGGGGCGATGGTTTTAGCTGAAGGTTCCTTGGGGGATTTGTCAGTTTTCGGTGTGGCTGTTGGTGAAGCTGTTTGAGAAGTCGGATTCTCAACGGCCGGTTCTGTGGTGGGCGTTTCCGGAACGGCAGGCGCGGAAATCCTTCCGTGGTCGCAGAATCCGTCAGCATTTTGATCGATATAGCGTCCGCAGCGACCGGGACAGTCAATAGCGCCGCAGTCTTGTTGCACTTGGGCGAAGGACAACAGCGAAAAGAAACAACACAGAATGGTTAAAAAGATGTTCTTCATAAGTGTTTGATTGGCTTTTGGTGAGTTAAAAAATCCCCTCCAATAGGGGAGGGGATTGGAATTATCGTGTGATATGAGATTATTCAAAGCTGAGTAATTCGATTTCGAAAATAAGGGTGGCACCACCGGGAATCAAACCGCCAGCACCATTGTCGCCGTAAGCAAGGTCGGAAGGAATGTAGAATACGAATTTGGAACCTACCGGCATCAACTGAACGCCCTCAGTCCATCCGCGGATGACTTGGTTGAGGCCGAAAGAGATCGGCTCGCCGCCGTTCTTGTCGGTGGAGTCGAAAACGGTACCATCGATGAGAGAACCGGTGTATTTAACGGTAACCTTGGAGGTCGGGCCGGGCTTTTCACCGGTGCCCATGGTGATTACCTTGTATTGGAGGCCGGAAGCGGTTTCAATAACGCCTTCGTTCTTCTTATTGGCTTCGAGGAAGGCCTTTCCTTTTGCTTTTTCCTCATTGGCCACGTTGGCTTGCTTGGCCTGCATATCCTGCTGGAACTGCATGAAGATTTCCTGCATTTCCTGGTCTGTGAACTTGTTTTGTCCGGCCATACCGTCCATAACGCCCTGCTTGAAGGCGTCGATGTCGAGGTGGATGCCGTCGTGTTTTACTTGGGAACCGAAGTTTGCGCCGATGGCGTAGCTTACTTTTTGATCTTTTGTCATTTCTTCTTGTGATTTAGCGGACATGGTGGCGCCGACAAAGAGGAGCACGAGTCCGAAGGTTAGTATTCTTTTCATTTTTGATGATGTTTAAAAGTTCTTTTTAAAGGGCGGCAAAGATACAAAAAAAGGCATATATGCGTAATCTGCATTTTATTTCGGCATCGGGCATTGAGTTGGGTTTGTTGCGATGACGCTTGCCGTCTTCCATGTCAAGAGTTTTTTTGAATACTGGCTTGAAAAATTTTTTGAAGTCGTCTTCCGTACCATAAATTTCCGTAATTTTGCCGTCGGATAACCTAATGTTTTGTATCTTGATTTGATGTTATGAATATACAAATATTATGTTATGTTATTCGTTTTTAGGTGATTATATTGCTTTAAGGTTGCATTAAATTATCAGAAAAAGTTATTAACTAATTTTTATAAATATTATGCCTATGAAAAAGTTTATTCTTTGTTTCGTGTGCGTTTTGGTGGCATTCCTTTTTGCTCCTATGCAGAGCACATATGCCCAAAGCGTATGGGATGGTTCTATTGACGATGGTTGGTATGATGATTCCCAAAGTGATTTCTACATTTATACGGCTGAAGAATTGGCAGGGTTGGCCAGCCTGGTCAATAGCAATACCTCCAATTTCTCAGGCAAGACAATCCATCTGGAAGCCGACATTTGGCTTAACAATGATAACGAAAATACGAATCATTGGACAATGATCGGCGGATGCTCCCAATCCACGGGGGAAATCTCAGGCACCATCAGGGCGTTCTGTGGGACCTTCCACGGAGGCGGACATACCATCTACAACATGTATTGTGACAATTCGGGATATTTTCAGGCCGGTCTTTTCGGCAATCTTCAATATCCCGGTTCTATTGATTCCCTGATTCTTGTCAATCCAGTAACCATTGCCAATGGTATGATGGGCGCGTTGGTCGGTTTTGTGGGCAATAATACCAACTCCGGCAACGGCACCGTGAATATCAGCGAATGTATGGTTGTCAATGAAAACGTGCAAGGCGTCAATACTTCGTCTAATAACAATGTCGGCGGCTTGGTTGGTGCCACCTATCCCAATAAGCAGAGCGGCGGCTATTGTGCAACCAATATCTCTCATTGCATTGTCACAGGATCCATTCTCGGACAATATGTTGGCGGTATCGTCGGCAACAGTCAGGGGGGCGTTTGCTCTAATTGCTATTTTGCCGGCAACATCACGAGTAGTTACGCCACCGGCGGTATCTGCGGCTACAGCGGAACGGTGAATAACTGCTTCTCCACTTTTTCAGGTTCCAACTCTTCCGGCAACGGCACCCAGAAGTCTTTGTCCTATATGCAGGGCAACGCCTTCCTCGGTGACCTTGACAGCCATTTTAAATTTGACTTCTGCGATTTTAACAACGGTCTTCCTGTATTGAGCTGGATTCCTTGTGACGACGACCCCGATTGCGGCACAGTTAGCAGTATCCAGATTTCCAATGTCACAGGTGCCTCTGCTACGATCTCATGGTCTCCCAGCCCTTACGGAACTCCTAACGGGTATTATTTGGAATATTCCATCCAAGGTGAAGAAAACTGGCAGTCTGAATACTCCTCGGAAACACAGTTTACATTGAGTGGACTTGAACCCAGCACCACGTATGACCTCCGTATTATGACCGAATGTGAGGAGGGTAGCAGCGACTGGCAAACCACTGTATTCGCCACCCGCTGTCTGGTGTCAGAGGACTTCTCTATTGGTAATGGTACGGGTACAACGTACAACTTTCCTGTGGATAATTTTTATCGCTATACCTATAGTCAACAGATTTTTACCGCTGAAGAATTGGGTAATACAGAAAATAACATTTCTGGTATTAGCTTCCAATATGCGTATTCCTCTCCGTCCACAGACAAAAACGACGTGAATATCTATTTGGGACATACCACCAAAAGTACTTTCAGTAGTGCCTCCGATTACGAGTCTTTTAGTAATCTCCAGTTGGTCTATTCCGGTCCGCTGAACTGTACCCAGGGATGGAACCGCTTTGATTTTGATACTCCCTTTATGTATGATGGTATGAGCAACCTGGTCGTGGCCGTAGATGACAATTCCAACGCTTATAACGGAAGCTCCTATACGTTCAATGTCCATAATACCAATGGCACGATGACGATAGCCTATCACAGCGACAGCAATAATCCAGATCCATCGAACCCGCCTGCCGGCTCATCCTATTCTACCCGTAATAATGTGAAAATCCATTATTGCTCCAATGGTTCGTGCGCATCACCGACCATCATGGTGTCGAATACCACAGAAAATAGCGCGGATGTGGAATGGGCGCCTGGCTATCAGGAAAGTACTTGGGAACTGCGCTATAAATCCATGAGCGATCAGGAATGGATAGAGGAAGGGTATGTGTATGGTGACTCCTACTCTTTGGGCAGCCTCAGCCCCAACACGCATTATACAGTGCAGATGCGCGCTATTTGCGATGATTCAGAAGAGAGTTCTTGGACATCGGCCAACTTTAAAACGGAATGCGGCCCGATATTCTCTTTCGACCTCCCTTGGTCCACGAATTTTGATGAAGAAGACTATTCATCTCTGACTGAGTTCAACAAGTATCCAGATTGCTGGAGTAGACTTCAGTCCGATCCAAGCCATTTTGCCTATATCTACAATAGTACCTATTCTCACAGCGCTCCTAATGCTTTGGATTTCCACTATACACAGGGCTGCTACGATATGGCCATTATGCCGGCTTTAGGTGACGATGTGAATGCTAACGAACTGATGTTGACTTTCTATTTATATAAGACAGCGAGCTCCGTCATTATGGAAATTGGTGTAATGGACGACAAGGATGATGTTACTACTTTTGAGGTGCTAGATACACTGAATACTGCGGAACTCAACACTTGGGAGTATGTTATGTATCCGTTTGCCGCATATGCCGGTTATGGAAAGTACATCGCATTCCGTGTCTCCAATGGAAATAGCTGCACTTATAGAATTGATGATTTGTCGTTGGACTACACGCCGACCTGTCTGCAGCCGCTCAATGTTACCATTGACAATATTAATGCTACGTTTGCCGACATCAGTTGGACTGACGTGAATGGCGCCACGAGTTGGATTATTGAATACGACACGGCTGGATTTACACCAGGTACCGGAATGACTGTCACGGCTGACAGTTACCCGTTCCAACTGACCGACCTCAACAGCAACTATACCTATGATGTCTATGTCATGGCTATCTGTGGCAATGGTGACTATAGTAACTATAGCGAGAAGAGAACTTTTACCACGCAAATCTGTGATGCCATTGATCAATGTGAATACACGCTTAATCTGCACGATAGTTATGGCGATGGCTGGAATGGAAACAGTATCTCTATTTACAGCGACAATACCTTAGTAGGTACCTATACGGTGCCCAGCAGTAGTAGTGACGCCACCTTTCAGGTGGGACTCTGCGACCAAAGCAATGTGCGTTTTGTATGGCAATCGGGCTCCTATTCCTCTGAGACCTCCTTTGAAATCTTGGATCCTTTTGATGATGTGATATACAGTTGTACCGATGGCTCCACATTATCTTCGGGAGCTTCTTTCTCAAACGTTACGGTGTCTTGCTTCTCTCAGACTTGTTTGAAACCGACTAATGTGACGGCTTCAGTGGTTACTACCAACTCTTTGGATCTCTCATGGACCGCTCGTAATGGCGAAAGTTCCTGGGAGGTGGTTTACGGAGATGCCAACTTCGACCCTGAAACTTCCGGTTATACGCAGAATGTGACAGGTACGCCCAACACTGTTTTAATTGGACTGACTCCTGCCACTACTTATGATATCTATGTCAAGGCCTACTGTGATGATAGTTCTGAAAGTATGTGGAGTACAAAGATCACAGTTACTACGGAATGCGATGCACTGCCTTATCCGTTCTTTGAGGACTTTGATGCAGGCACTATGCCTAATTGCTGGAATCAGAACTTTATTTTGGAAGATCATTTGTGGGAGGTGAATGTGCCTTATAGCAATCCGTCCAGTGCCCACTCTGGAAGCTATGTCATTAGTTTCTCCCCTGAGAACTATGATTATTCAACAGAACTCATCAGTCCGATTATTGATATGAATGGGGCTGTTACCCCTGAGTTGTCGTTCTGGTATGTCAGTCATGAATGGGCTGGTGATCAGGATGAACTTACCGTCTTATATAGGGCTTCTTCCGCAGATGCGTGGACGGAATTGGGCAATTACAGTAGTGATATTTCATCATGGACATATGTGGCACTTTCATTGCCCGAAGATTTGAGCACTTGTCAGATTTGCTTCCGTGCCTATTCAGGCTATGGCTATGGCATACATATAGATGATATCTCCATCAATGAGGCTGGAACGCCGCCGTCAATGCCCTGTGCCGTTCCCACAGGCTTGACATCAAGCAATGTGCAACAAACCTCTGCGAATGTGTCTTGGAATGCTGGTGATGCTTCTGCATGGAATCTGCGCTACAGAGCCCAAAATGGAAGTTGGAATACCTTCAATTACATTACCTCAAACAGCAATGCCCTTACAGGATTGACGGCCCAAACCACTTATGAGGTTCAGGTGCAAACAATCTGTACAGACGATGTGAGCGATTGGTCGGCTATCCATAGTTTCACAACAACGGCTGCCCCCGTGGATGGTTGTGATGCTCCGACGGATTTGCTGATCAATAGTATTACCGAGACTTCCGCCGTGGCTGTATGGAACGCCAATGGCGCAAGCAGCTGGAAGGTCGGATACAAGCCGCAAAATAGCGACCAGTGGCAGGAAGCAACCGTTTCATCCAATACTTATAATATGAATGGCCTGACGGCCAATACGACTTATGATTTCCATGTCAAGACCCTTTGTGCCGACAACGAAAGCGAATATGTTGTTACAACCTTTACAACAACAGGTGTGGGCGTTGATAACTATATTCTTGCCAATAGCATTACGCTGGCTCCGAACCCTGCCGACAACTTCATTGAGGTTACTTTTAAGGGTGATGGTCAAGTCAAGGAAGTTGCTGTGTTTAATGCTTATGGACAGCTGATGGAAATCCTGCAGCTGAATGGCGGCCAATGCACCATTCAGCTGGATAACTATGCCGCAGGTGTGTACTTTGTACGTATGACCAGTGACAGCGGTGTGGTTACTAAGAAGTTTATCCGGAAATAGGAATAGACAAGCAAATATTATTAAGGGCTGCCATTTCGCAGCCCTTTTTTTTGAAAATTAACGATGCTCGTATTAATTAGGAAAACAATTTTTACTACTATGATTGATTTCTATATGGGGCTTTGTTCCAAGGCCGGCGGTAATAAGGGCCATTGTACTCTTCTTGAAACCTGAAACTAGGGTATTTCTATTTGAAGTTCTACGGGGCAGTGGTCGCTGCCGAAAATCTCGTTGTGAATGGCGGCCTCTTTGATTTGCGGGGCCACACGGGAGGAACAGATGAAGTAGTCGATGCGCCACCCTGAGTTTTTTTCGCGGGCGTGGAAACGGTATGACCACCACGAGTAGGCGTCGGCCTGTGTTGGGTGGAGATGGCGGAACGTATCCGTGAATCCGGAAGCGAGCAGCGCGGTCATCTCGCAGCGTTCCTCAGCGGAGAAACCGGCGTTCTGGTGGTTGGTTTTGGGATTCTTGAGGTCTATTTCGTGATGTGCCAGGTTGAGGTCGCCGCAATAAAGCACCGGCTTCTGCGCATCGAGTTGCTTGAGATACTGACGCAGATAGCCTTCCCATTGGAGACGGAAATCGATGCGTTTGAGGCCGTCTTGCGCATTGGGCGTGGAGCAGTTTACGAGGAAGAATTTATCGTATTCAAGGGCGATGATTCGTCCTTCATTGCCGGGAAAAACTTCAGGATCTAAAACGGGTACCTCCATACGTCGAAGCGGTTTGATACGGGAAAACACGGCTGTGCCCGAATAACCCTTTTTTTCAGCATACGACCAGTAACTTTCGTATCCGTCGAACTGGACATCCAGTTGTCCCTCCTGCATTTTGGTTTCCTGCAGGCAGAAGATGTCGGCATCGAGCGATTTAAATGTTTCTGTAAAATCTTTCTGATAGACGGCGCGAAGACCATTGACGTTCCAACTGATGAGTTTCATGATGATGTAATTTGTGAACTGTGAACTTAAAACTTAATTTTGTACGCATCTGACGGCGCCACCGCCGATTTTGAGGTAGGTGTAGCGGACCAGGCAAGTGGTGTCGTAGTCCAAATAGCGTTTGTAGGCGCTTCCGTTGTTGTACTCGGCGGAGGTCCAGAAGAAGGTGCCTTTGCGGAAATAGCCGTAGCCATGGTCGTAGAAACCGCCAGCAGGGAGGACAGCGAAGCCCGTGGCGTTGTTCTCTTCGGGATGATAGCCGGCTGTACAGCTCTTCTTACAGCGTTTCCATCCGGTGGTGGCGGCCAATGCCTTGGCGTTGTTCGCGGCATTGCCGTTGCAAATGTACTGAGACTGGCTGCTCACAAAGTCGGTCAGCTGGGTCCATTCCGCATCTGACGGAAGATGCCAGCCCTTGGGGCAAACCACTTTGGCAGCCTCCCAGTTGTAGAGATATCCGTAGGTGGCCACATTCTTGGCTCGACCGTTAGGACAGTAACGGTACGGTGTGCAATCGCTTCTCTGATTGCTTAGCAGAATCTCCAGACCGTTGCAATCGTGCGTGGCGTGAACGTTCTCCGCCATCCAGCATTGATTGCCGATACGCACCGTTTTATAGGTATTGCCGTCCACATCCGTAACTGTCGGACAATCTGTTTGGGTAAATCCCGTTAAGATGCTGAATATTAAAGCGAATAGATATAATATGATTCTTTTCATATTTGTAATAAAGATGGATTTGGAGGCGCAAAAATAAAAAAAATATTGGTCTTCATTCTTACGTCAGCAAGCTGCCGGTGAAGTATTTATTCGCAACTCTTTTCATGTTGTTTCGCATATCCCTAAGAGTTTTTTTATATGTCTGTGTCTGCTTTTTTCTTCGGCGTGGTTTATTTCCGTAAGAAACCAGTCTTGAAAACTTTTGCCCTCATTATGGTGGTTTGTTTTGTTTATTCAGCGTTGGGTGCACTGGTTTTGTTCCTCAATGTGCGTTTCACGATACATACGGAAATGAGTTTTTAACATAATGAAAATTATAGGACAAAAAACAAGAAAATCAGACATATTTTTTTCCCTTTCTATGTTTTTCGCATTGGAAAGGAATGTAAAACACTGTTCCGGAACTGTCCCGGTTACTTTTGAAAATCGCTGCAAAATACTGATTAATAGTAATTTGCAGCGATATAGCGGAAAGTAAGGGATTCGAACCCCTGGTAGTTATGACACTACGGCGGTTTTCGAAACCGCTGCCTTAAACCACTCGGCCAACTTTCCAGTACGCTCTTTTTTTGAGCGCGCAAAAATAGTAAAAAAAATGAGCGAAGGCACTTCCAGAGGAAGGCTTTCGCTCATTTTATTATAACTCAGGTCCGAATGCGATCAGATCCTGACCCTGTTTGGTGTCGCTGAAGTTTTGGAAGTTCTTGATGAAAGAAGCTGCCAGTGTTTTGGCGTTTTCAGCGTAAGCAGCTTTCTCTGTCCAGCTGTTTTCAGGATTGAGGATGCTGTCTTCCACGCCTGTAATGTGTTTGGGGATGCGAAGGTTGAAGGGCTTCACGATTTCCGTTTCGCAGTTCAGCAGCTCACCATTGAGGATGGCGGTGATGATGGCACGTGTGGCTTTGAGTGAGATGCGTTCACCAACGCCGTAGCCACCGCCGGTCCAACCGGTGTTTACCAAGTAAGCCGTTGCATTATGCTGGTCGAGCTTTTTAGCCAGTTCTTCCGCATATTTCGTGGGGTGAAGCAGCAGGAAGGCAGCACCGAAGCAGGAAGAGAAGGTAGGTTGCGGAGTGACGATGCCGCGTTCTGTTCCGGCCAACTTAGCGGTATAGCCGCTTAAATAGTAGTACATAGTCTGTTCGCGGTTCAACACGGACACAGGAGGCAGCACGCCGAAGGCATCTGCGGAGAGGAAGATGATCTTGCTCGGGTGGGTTCCGCGGGAAACCGGCTTCACAATGTTGTTGATGTGGTAAATAGGGTAGGAGACACGTGTGTTTTCAGTCTTCTCAGCGGAATCGAAATCAATGTTGCCTTCGGCATCCACGACTAAGTTCTCAAGCAATGCATCGCGTTTGATGGCATGGAAGATGTCGGGTTCCTTGGCTTCGCTAAGGTTAATGCATTTTGCATAGCAGCCACCTTCGAAGTTGAATACGCCGTTGTTGTCCCAACCATGTTCGTCATCGCCAATGAGGGCGCGGTTCGGATCGGTGGAAAGAGTGGTTTTTCCTGTGCCGGAGAGACCGAAGAAAATGGCGGTGTCGCCGTCTTTACCCTGGTTGGCAGAGCAGTGCATGGCAGCCATGCCGTTTAGCGGCAGGAAGTAGTTCATAACGGAGAAAATACCTTTTTTCATTTCGCCGCCATACCAGGTGCCGCCGATGAGGGCCATGCGCTCGGTGAGGTTGAAGGCCACATACACTTCGCTGTGCAGTCCCATTTCCTTCCAGTCGGGATTCGTGGTCTTGCCGGCATTCAGAACGACGAAGTCAGGGGTGAAGTCCTTGAGTTCGTCTTCGCTGGGACGAATGAACATGTTCTTCACGAAATGTGCCTGCCAAGCCACTTCGGACACAAAGCGAACCTTCATACGGGAGTCTTCATTGGCTCCGCAGTAGCCATCCATAACATAGACTTTCTTGCCTGTGAGTTGCTTTTGGGTGAGTCCCTTGAGGTGTTCCCAGGTCTTGTGGTCGATGGGCTTGTTGTCAGAACCCTTTTTGTTGGGATCTGCCCACCATACATTGTCTTTCGTGTTTTCGTCCATGACGATGTATTTGTCCTTAGGAGAACGTCCGGTGAAAATACCGGTATCGACGGAAAGAGCTCCAGATTTGGTCAGATAGGCTTTTTCGTAGCCTGTCAGTGCTGGGTTGGTTTCGTGCTTATACAGCTCGTCGTATGACAAATTGTGGTAGATTTCAACAGGATCGAGAATCCCGAGATCCTTCAGTTGTTCTTTTAAGTCTTTCATGTTGTGAACGTTTGGTTATTTATTTGAAATTATATTTTACCAAAAATGATGTTTGCAAAGATACAAAAAAAGAGGTCGCCCGAAGGCAACCTCTTCAATATGTATGGGAATTGTTTGTTATTCCTTTTCCTTGACGCATCTCACGCTGAATCCGACACCGGTCTGCGGTATTTGATGCTGGATGCTGTCGCAGTAGTATCCGATTACGTAGTTGGATGCTGCCCAAGTGCCATTGATCTTGGAGGTGGACCAGAAGTAGGCTTCGCCCATGAGGTTTTCATAGCGCTCAAGCGCACCATTGTAGTATCCTCCAGGAAGAGCGGAGAATTCGGTGGTATTGCTGCCGCCGCCGTCCAACCAGTAGTTCGGTGATCTCAAAGCGTCAGTACCGTGGGTGTTGAGTCGATCGTACTGTTCATCGGTCGGGAGGTACCATCCTTCAGGACAGATGCCCTGTACGTGTCCGTAAGCGTTTTCAGTGCCGCCGTGGATGACGGATTCCCAATCGTAGAGTCGGCCGAAGTTCTCAACGTTCTCATCGGTATTCGGGTATGCAATGGATTGGTAGTTGTAGACGCCCGGAATGTTTCCGCCATCGCTGTATAGCGTGGATTCGAGGTTCCTCTGTGTCCAACAGTCGCAGTCAATGTGTACGCTGTGGTAAACGTTACCTTCTGCATCAACTGCATCTGGACAAACTGGGAAGAAGATGATGATGTGTTGCTCGCAGGTGTCTGCATTGCCACATTCGTCAGTCACAATCCAGGTCACGATATTGTCGCCTTCAGGATACATGTTGTCGGCAGGAGCGTCATTCGTGGTGTCAATCAAGGTCCAGTTTAGAGAGTGATATAAGGTGGGCTTTCCTAATCTGTCAGGTGAGATATAGAGGGCGCACTCTCCGAAATTAAGTGTGTCAATGAGCGTTTCAGGACAGGTGATTTCAATAGTAGGAGTGGGCTCCACATCCACGGAGATGAGGAAGGTGTCGCCTTCACAACCATTGGATACAGGTATAACCGTATAAACAACGGTCTGAAGCACGTCGCTGTTGTTCGTCAGCGCCTGACTGATAGGAGCCTCTACAGGTTCTGTTTGTGCGCTTTGTCCGGTTACGTTGGCATTGTCTTCAACCGTCCAATAGTACAACGTTCCTTCAGGAATGATGGTACCTGTCGGATTGACCAAGAAGGTATCACCATTGCATCGAATGTATCTGGTTATGTCGTCCGTACCCTGGGCAACGGGCTTAACATATACTTCGGAGGAATCTACAGCTTCACATCCGTTGGCATCCGTAACGGTTACATAATAGGTGGTCGTAGCGGTAGGTGCCACAGTGACAGATTCGCTTGTGGAATCAATGCTCCAACGATATTCGTAAGCAGGTTTTCCGTCTGCCGGAATGGCTTCCAGTATGGTGCTGTAATAGTAGCAGATGGTGTCCACTTCGGGATCAATATTTACTGTAAGTGGCATAGGCGTTCTGAGAACGAGTTTCTTCAGACTTTCGTTGCCACAGGCATCCTTCACGGATACGGTGACTAAGAGGGTGTCACCAGGTTCAATGGCTGTATTTATGTCAATGTCCTGTGTGATTGTCAAGTTTGCCTTCGGCGTGCAGTTGTCGTTAGCTATGGCACGAACCTTCTCAGTCATATCGGGTACGAGGAATGTACAGCTGTTGGACACGAGCATA
Organism: Bacteroidales bacterium; assembly: GCA_045600525.1. Taxonomy (GTDB): domain Bacteria; phylum Bacteroidota; class Bacteroidia; order Bacteroidales; family WCHB1-69; genus F23-D06. Next base: position 700 of record JAZRYC010000027.1, on the reverse strand, counting down.
CTGTCTAATGATGTCGTTGCAATGACAGGAACGGTGGTGTCCTTGATAATGATGAGTTGCGTGCATTCAGAACTTATACCGGTAAGGTCTTCAATGTAGTAAGTTCTGGAAATGATTTCTGGACAAGAACCATTGTTGGATTCATCGATTGTCCATTGGAATGAACTTTCATTGATACCATCGTTGTCGGATGCGGAACCGCCAGCTGCCACGAAGGCGTCGTAGTCGGCGTAAGGCTCGGGCATCTCTGAAGCGCACTCAATGACGATAGCTTCTGGACAGTTGATGATAGGAGCTTGGATATCTCTAACTTTTACAGTGAAGGAACAGGAATCGGCATTGCCGCATTCGTCAGTGGCGATGTAGGTGACCGTTGTCGTGCCGAGCGGATAGAGTCCGCTGGCATTCACTGTAGTGGCATTGGCAGGAACAGCCGGGGCGTACTTGATAGTATAGTCGGCACCGCAGTTGTCACTGAAGCTTGGATCGTCCAAATTTATCGTTGCATAGCTCTTGTCGTCATCTGTTGTTGTGTTTACGTTGTTTTCGCAGATAATGTTCGGTTTGATTGTATCCATTACGATGATGTGCTGAACGCTGTCGTTGACAGAGACGTTACCGCATTCATCAACCACCTTCCAGACGCGGTCAAACTCGTAGGCATTTCCGCAGATGCTCTCCACGTTTTTGTCGGTGTAGG
>JAZRYC010000026.1:0-15578 GCA_045600525.1 Bacteroidales bacterium | reverse complement strand
CTCCTTGATTTTGAAATCCCAAAATGCGGAAACATTGTATCCGGGATCAAATTTCATATGTTCCACTTCGGAAGGCATATTCATCCAAAAAGTCTGATAAATATCCATAATAAGGCGATCACGGAACACCAATGGTTTTTTGTTTTTCAACGTATCTTTGGCGTTTTCCTTACCAGTATAGGGAGTTTGCGAAGTTTGGGCAAAAACGCCCTGCAAACAAATAATCGTCATTAGCAGAAGACCGAATATTTTCTTTCTCATACGAGTTTAATTTTTGAGTTGCAAAGATACAAAAATAATAAAACAAAAAAAGGGCGGTAAAAACCGCCCTTTTTGCAACTTCGTTTATTCGCCCATTCCCTCATATTCGTCATCAGAGGAAATCTTGTTAGGTCGATTACGATAATTATTCAGTTTATAAGTCACGTTAAGCGAAATATTGAACCCTTCGTTTTCGCGGATGCTATAGGAATAATATCCGCTATAGGCGTTGTCATTTGGCTCGTAGAGTTCATCATACACGGCACAGTTCTGCCAGGAGGCAATCTGCATCTGGCGCACTTTCGGGATAAAGTAGAGCATATTTCGAACATTCAGGCTGACCACCAGGCTATTGTCCAAAAAGCCTTTCTTCAAACCCAGATTCAAACGATAGTTGGCAGAACGACGGCCCTGGCCTACCCCATGCATACCCCAGCCCATACTACCAGCCGTAAGGGATGCCGAGCGATAACGGAAATTCAATTGGAGGTCAAAATCCTTACCAACGGTAAATGTTTGATTCACTCCGGCATTCCAAGCCCAGTCGCGGGAAAGGTTTTCATCCAATAAGTTGTCGCTATCAATGATATTTCTATAGAAGCTGCCCGTCACATTAACTTTCCAAATTTTCTTCACCCTTTGTCCGAAGAAAAATTCCAGCCCAAAATTCTGGCTTTTGTTCAGATTCTCATAGGAGGTCATCGTATATGTACGCTCTTCCAAAGGATCGTAAAGAATTTCTGTATAGCGCGTCACCAAGTCCGTTCTTCTACGATAAAAGGCCGTCAGTGTCAATGAAGTCTGTTTATGATTGAACATATAGCCAAGTTCAAATGAATTGGCAAATTCCGGTTTCAACGTTGGATTGCCACACATCAGATTCTCTTTGTCGGAATAATCCACAAACGGATTCAGCTGATGGATACGCGGACGTTGTACACGACGGGAAAAACTAAACTGCAGGGCATGTTCCGGATTGATTTCGTATTTCAAATGCACGGTAGGATAAAAGAAATTCTTACAGAATACTTTTCCAAAATCATCATTTTCAGAGCAGTAGTTCCAATAGGAGAACACCATATCGGCTGACTTCAAATCGGAAATCGTATAAGATACTTCGCCACGCACGCCCAATTGAAGTTGCAGTTTTTTCCAAAATGTATTTGAATAGATAAAATACAGAGCATTCAGCAACTCGGTATATTCAAAGTTATTGCGTTGGGTAAGGTCTTCCTCGGCAGTAGATTCACTGATACCGGAGAACAACGAGTAGTCTTGTCCCACTCCCCTATAGGAAAATTTGTAACCAGTCTCAATTCGACCACCATTGCCGACAGGGGTGACAAAATCCACTTGAGCGGAGGCATCTCTATTGAGTTCTATCGTATTGGTCGTTTGATAAAAATCGTCCAAGCCTTCAAAATGACTTTGCAGATATTCATCATTAGCCTTTCCATTACGTTGCGTAAAGAACAAATCAGCCGTCAGTTCCATACCCGGAGTCAGAAAAGTCTTCTTATAGTTGATGGAGGCGTCCACATTATTGAATCTACGCAAATTATCACCCACTTGGTGATAGAATAGAGAGGTGTCGTCTAAAGCCAGATTTCGTGTATTCGACCAAAGGTCGCGCGTCCAATTCATCCGACCAAAATGTCCGCCCAAATTAAAAGTAATAGTATTGTATTTATTTATATAGTAGTCAAAAGCCAAGGATGCATTATGAAATTGATTTTTAGATCCGCCATAATTGTCTTGTTCCATTCGAGAAAGTTCGCGATCATCACCGAGACCGAACCAGGAATCGCGCCACATGGTGCCGGCATTCCGATGAGAATGGTTACGATAACCATAACTAATAAATAGATTGATTTTGTCGTAGCGATAGTTGAAACTGATATTGCCGTTATAACCGCTGAGAAAAATATTGTGTTTGTCATTATGATACAAACATGATGAAGACGCACCCAGCGTTGCCATACCATTAAATCCGGATTCTTTCTTCTTTTTCAAAACGACATTAAGAATACCGGCCATGCCGTCAGGTTCCAAGCGGGCAGACGGATTAGTAATCACTTCAATACTTTCAATCAAATCAGCGGGAATCTGATCCAACGTCAGATTGGTCGCACGGCCATCTACCAGAATGGTGACGTTTTCGCTACCGCGAAGGCTGACATTTCCTTCCACATCAACGGAGACGGAAGGAATTTCTTCCAACACTTCAACAGCTGTCTGTCCCGTGGCGTTGATACTGGACTCGATATTGAACACTGTCTTGTCCAGATTCGTCTGCAGCATATCCTTCTGGGCCTTGATAACCACCTCGCCCAAATCGGTATTCTTATTGGTCATCTTATATTTGGCAATCTTATAGACAGCATTTTCCTTTGAAATCACAAATGGTGCGGACACCGACTTCTGATAGCCGATATATTGAATTTCCACGATATATTTGCCAAAGGGTATTCCTTCCAATATAAATTTTCCTTCGGAATCGGTCACACCATATTGCACTGTAACGGAGTCGGACGCTCTTTTCACATTGACCGAAGCGTATTGGAGTGGCACGCCATTGGCATCTACAATAGAGCCCGTCACTACCCCACTTTGATGATTCACCGCCTGAGTACGCTGCATTTCAGGCTGTGCTTGAATCGGAGTCAAACTCCACAACATTATAGAGATGAAAAATCCAATAGTTAGAAATGGGAACGATTTTGTTTGCTTACTGCGATAGTACATAGTTTAATATTTTATACCATATAAAAAAAAAAGCTCAGCAGGGACATCACTTTTGACTCAAAGTTTAAGCCATGCTGAACTTTTTTAACTTTTATATCAAATATTATTTTTGATAGAATCTACAACGATTATCAATCACTTTGGCTTTGCTAACGAGGTAATTGATCAAGGTCATTTCGTTACGTTCGCGACCTGTCACTTCATTACGGAGGATATTTTTCTCCATAGCAAGATTCTTGGAGGCAGGGTTATTGGTAACATTATTGACATTGACGACATAAACCATATTCTTACCGGCAACAGCAGCAGGCTTATTGGTCGGCAAAGCGAATATCTTACCGATGGCCTTGCTTTCCACACCACGATTCTGATAGTAGTCGCCAGCGAATGCCAACATAACGCTATCTACCACCTGAGTGCTATATTTTTGAGCAAGCGTTTGCATATCGGAAGAGCCAATAGCGCTATTCACTTGTTCAGCCACCATGTCAGCCTTCTTTTCAGCGGAAAGTTGTGCTTCGATATCGGACTTCACATTTTTGAATTTCTGCACACCAGTTTCACGAATCGTTCTAATAGCAGCAACGGCATAATACATTCTATCTGCATTAATAACATCAGAGATATCATCTTTCTTAACATCATCAGAGAAAGCCCAGCTAATGATATCGCGGCAATTAGGAAGTTGGCCGATAACGGAAGCCATGGACAATACGTTCTTACCATTCACCGTTTGGATACCTTTCTTAGCGGCGGTGGAGATCAGTTCGTCAGCAGAAGTAATGGAAGCGGCAAATTGGTTTGCCTGAGACTTAATACTGTTGAGGGTAGCTTCAGAAGCGGTAATATCGTATTCATAGAGGACAAATTGTCTCTTATCAATCGGAGCGGTACGATCCAACACTTGGAATACGATGTAGCCATTCGGAGCATCAAAAACATACACGCCGCCATTGGCAGTGGCCAGCAAATCATTATAAAGTCTCGCGATAGTACCTCTTTCCGGCAACCAGAAAGTGGTATCGCCTCTTTGACCTTCAACAAATTTTGTTTGAAGGTCAAAAATAGAAGCTTGGTTTCCTGCAATCACATTCTTCAAACTATCAGCCAAAGCCTTAGCCTGCTTTTTAGAATATTTGGCATTGGAATTCTGAGCCGTTTTAAAAGGAAGTTCAATCGTAGCCACTTGGATAGAGTCGGGACGGCTTGCGCCACCAAACACCTTACCGAAATACCATTTTACATTTTCAAAATTGTAGGGTTCGATATAGGAGCCGACAGGAGATTTGAAGATAATGCTGTCTAATACTTCCACAGTAAGGTCTTCTTCCTTATAATAAGTGCTGTCCACAGTACCATTGCCCTTTTCGGCGCTATAGTCTTCCAAGGAAGCGAATGTAGTAAAATGTTGAAAATCTGCGCGCACGCTATCCTCAATAGCCTTTAAGTCAGCCGTTGTTGGATTGATGGGGAATACAGCCACATCAATATCACGATTCTTTTCGGTAATTGTAAAGAGGTCTTTTTTATGAGTTTTGTAGAAATCCTTCATTTCCTTATCGCTAACAGAAGCCGTAAGGCTTTTGAAAACGGGAGCTTGGGGATTCACAGCCATCAGGGAGACCATAGCCATGTTGTTATCCTTTGCCAATTGTTTTGCCATAGGATCAGAGAAATAGAGCGTATTCTGAGCCAAAGCAAAATAGTGAGCAGATTTCTCTGCAGAGAGGGCAAAGCGAACGATAGCCTGATAAGCATTATAGAGATCCTTGGTTTGATCGTTGTTGGCATATTCTTCCATGTGGGAAATAATAGCCATAGCATTTTCAGGACCGAACTGTTGAGCCAGAGCCTGAGCGAACTGCATCATATACTGATTCGGATTCTTAGTGCTAAGGCTGGCAACCATGTCTTCCTTAAAATCTTCGATCATTTGATCCGTATATACCAGGCCAAGAGAAGCAAGTTGTTTGTCAAGAACTTTGTCCTGAAGCAGTTGTCTCCAAGTCATATCGTGAATCTGATAGGTTTCATTTTCATCGAAGGAAGACTTATTTTGGATAAGGCGCATCAGAGCAGTGTTCTGTTCATATTGTTCACTATAGACTTTGTCGAGGTTTTTGCCATCGACCTTAGCCATAACGTTCTTATTGGAGAAGGTACGGGTGACTGATGAAAGGTCACCGACGATAAACGCGAGCAGAGCGAGACCGATGATGATCATCAGCGCCACACCGTGTTTACGAATTGAGCCAATTGCTGCCATAATTATTAGGTATTAAATTAATAATATGTTTCAAAAGATTATGCTTCTGCGGCTTCTCCTTCACCTTCTTCTTCAGTTTCAGTAACAGTATTACGTGTTTGAAGAACGGCAATGAGAACCTTGTTGGCATTGTCAACGATTTCAAGATTGTCCACATGGATGTCAGCAACCTTGATTACGTCATTGATATCCAATGAAGAGATGTCGGCGGTGATATCTTCAGGAATATTTTCAAGAATACCGCGAACTTTGAGTTTTCTAACTCTCTTCTTAAGGAAACCGCCCTTCAAAACGCCAGGAGACGTACCTTTGATTTTGAACGGAATTTCAATCGTGATGGGTTTTCCGTCAACGACTTCAAGAAAGTCCACATGTAAAAGATTATCGGTAATCGGATGGAATTGTGTGTCTTGGACAATAGCCTTTGTAACCTGACCGTTGATTTCGAGTTCAACATATCTCACTTCGGGAGTGTAGAGTAATTTTTGGAATTGTTTTTCCTCTACGACGAACATTTTCTGTTCCTTGCCACCATAAATCACGCAAGGGATCATACCTTGGTTACGTTGTGCCTTTGCATCTTTTTTCCCTACGTTCTCACGAAGAGAACCGCTAATAGATACTGATTTCATTTGTGTTTGTTGTTTTTAGTTAATAATTGGGTTAATTTTTAAACGGCGGCAAAAATACGAAAAAAATCCCAAAAACGCCATAGCGAAAAGTCAAAAAAATCAAGCGATTAAAGCAGTCCGAAAAACAGACTTGCGCCCCCTCTGTCCGTGGGGTCGTATTTCACAAAAAAAGGATTTTCAATCCGCATATTTTAGTATCTTTGCGGCCTTGGAAAAACATATCACTATGGCACATAAAATACTAGTAGCAACAGGCGGTGGCGACTGCCCCGGACTAAACGCCGTCATTAGAGGCATTGTCAAACGTGCCCACCTTGAGAATGACGATTGGAAAATATACGGATGCGTGGAATCCTTCAATGGTATACTAAAGGATGATATTGAGATTGTGGAACTTACTGACCAAATGGCTTCTGGATTGCATGTCAAAGGCGGAACCATTATCAAGACCACCAACAAAGGCGGTCCGTTTCATTTTCCCGTCAGACAGTCAGACGGCACCTGGAAAATGGAGGATCGTTCCCTACTCATGAAAAAGCGTATTCAAGACCTCGGATTTGATGCCATCATCAACATCGGCGGAGATGGTTCCCAACGTATTTCCATGCAGCTGATGGAACTTGGACTTAACGTTGTGGGGGTTCCAAAAACTATAGACAATGACCTATCATCCACAGACTTCACCTTTGGTTTCCAAACTGCCGTACAGATAGCCACAGAGGCTTTTGACAAACTTGTTTCCACCGCGGAAAGTCACAACCGCGTATTCATCATGGAAGTGATGGGACGCGATGCCGGATGGATTGCTCTTCACACGGCCATGGCCGGCGGTGCCGAAGTCTGCATTATTCCCGAGATTCCTTACGATCCCCAAGTCATTGCAAAAAAAATTGAAACAAGATACAAAAACGGAATGGGTTTTTGCAATATCGTTATCGCCGAAGGCGCCAAGAAAGCCGTTGGGAAAGTCACGGGCAGCGCTCCCACCGCCGTCGGCGACCAACACATCAAACTCGGTGGTGTTGGCGACGTACTGCGACAAGAGCTTCTGGAACTCGGCATTGAGCACGATATCCGCGTCACCGTACTCGGACATCTTCAGCGCGGCGGCACCCCCGTGGCATACGACCGTATCCTGGCCACGCAGTTCGGCGTCAAGGCCTTTGAGCTCGTCAAAGAAGGTAAATACGGGAATCTCGTCGTTTATCATCACCCCGACATCTCCTATGTTCCTTTGGAAGAAGCCCTCAAAAGTCCCCACCTCGTACAACCCGAATCCGACTACCTCGTGCACGCCGCAAAAGGTATCGGCATGTGCTTCGGCGATGAATAGTATCTATCAAACACAACACACAAATATCTGACAATGAAAAAGAAACTCGTAGTCCTTTCTGGTGCTGGCATCAGTGCGGAAAGTGGTATCAGTACCTTTAGAGATAGCGATGGCCTTTGGGAAAACTACAACGTGGAAGAAGTTGCCAGCATTGACGGCTGGTATCGGAATCCCGACCTTATGACTGACTTCTACAACGAACGTCGTAGGCAGTTGGAAAAAGCCCAACCCAATGAAGCACACAAATTGGTCGCCGCATTGGAAAAACACTTTGACGTCACCGTCGTCACTCAAAACATCGACAACCTCCACGAACGCGGCGGCTCCAGTCATATCATCCATCTTCATGGGGAAGCCACCAAAGTATGCAGCGAGAACGGGAAACGCTTTGTCCAAGACATCGGCTACCGCGCAGTCGCACACGACGAGCGCACACCCGACGGAGCCCGCATGCGCCCGTTCATCGTGTGGTTTGGCGAAGCTGTCCCCATGATGGACGAAGCCGTAAAGGCCGTAGAACAAGCCGACATCCTCGTCATCATCGGCACTTCACTAAACGTTTATCCCGCCGCCGGCCTGCTCTATTACGCACCATCCGACACCCCCATATACGTCATTGACCCAAAGGATGTTCAACCCATCACACGCAAAGTCCACTTTATTAAAGAAGTAGCTACAAAGGGAATGAAAACACTTTACGGTCTCCTTTGCCCAACGGAATAATGCCTATCACCTATTATCAACAAACCCTACCACAATGAAATCACGTCACGTCCTCTTATTAGCTTTAATAGCCATAGGTTCCATACTTTGCACGTCCTGCTACGACGAATGGGGAGCTCACAAAAACGCCGAAATCCGCATCATTGGCTCCTGGCAGATAACCCATACCTATTTAAACGGAGAAGAAATCGACTCCACCGACTATTATGCCAACATGCCTGGCACATACTACTATATATATGCCGACTACGTATTATCCGTCATGGCCTTCCACAATGGACAATACCGCTATTCCACCACGGGTTTGTGGTATCTAACAGACCACAACAAGAACCTTGTTGCCGAATTCAGTATCTTAGGAAAGAATTATTCCTATACTGCCTATATAACAAAGCTCAGCAAACGAGAGCTTTTCTATGAATATGACGACTTGGACGGCAACCACTGGCGACTAGAGCTGAACTCACGGTCGGCATACTAATACGCCCCTCTTACGTTCTCGGCCAACTCCAAAGGTTATGAGCAGACAAAAGAAGAGTCTTTTTTTATATCTTTGCAACCCTAAAAACAATCACTATGGCAGAACATGTTAAATGTCTTATAATAGGCGCAGGACCAGCTGGTTATACGGCTGGCATCTACACATCCCGCGCAGATCTGAAACCGCTGTTGATCGAAGGTATGCAGCCCGGCGGCCAATTAACCATCACCAATGAAGTGGAAAACTTTCCAGGATATCCAGAAGGATCTTCCGGCCCCGTCATTATGGAAGACATCCGTAACCAGGCCCTACACGTCGGCACGGAAATGCGCCCTGGAATAATCACCAAAGTGGATTTCTCCCAACGTCCTTTCCATTGCTGGCTGGACGAAGATCAGGAGATTGTGGCCGACACCGTCATTGTGGCTACAGGAGCCAATGCCCGCTGGATCGGAATGCCCAGCGAACAAAAATTCAGAGGCTTCGGCGTATCCACCTGCGCCACTTGCGACGGCAATTTCTTCCGCAATAAGACCACGGTCGTCATCGGCGGTGGCGACACCGCGTTGGAAGACGCCCTCTACCTCTCGCAATTGTGCACTAAAGTATATATCGTCCATAGACGTGATCAATTCCGAGGCACGATGGCGTTGCAAAAACAGGTTCTTCAAACGCCGAATATCGAAGTCGTATGGAATACGGTTCCCGTGGATATTATCGGTGAACAAAAAGGCTTCATTAAAAAAGTCACCGGACTCCAAGTACGCAATACGCAGACAAACGAGGAACAGACATTGAACGTGGACGGTGTGTTTGAAGCTATCGGAGTAACCCCCATGTCAGAAATATTCAAAGGACAGCTTGACATGAATGAACAAGGTTACATCCTTACCCAGCCGGGTACCGGCCGTACCAATGTGGACGGCGTGTTTGCCGCAGGCGATGTTCAAGATCCCGTTTACCGCCAGGCCATCGTTGCTGCCGCTTCCGGCGCAGTAGCTGGCATTGAAGCCTCCAGATTCTTATTAGAACATTAGTTTTCAAATATTCAAACAACTTCCAACATCATCCAAACTTACTTAAAGACCTCCTATCAGGATATTTATGAAAGAAGAAAAAGACCAAGACATACTCAACGAAATCACCAGCGATGAATACAAATACGGATTCGTCTCCAATATTGACGTGGAAGAATTTCCCAAAGGACTGAGTGAAGACATCATCCGCATGATTTCCGCCCGTAAGGAAGAACCCGAATGGCTGCTTGAATTTCGTCTGAAAGCCTACCGCTACTGGAAGACCTTGAAGGAACCCGATTGGGGACATCTGCATTTTCAAAAGCCCAACTACCAAGACATCACTTACTTGGCCATTCCCAAACAAAATAAGCAACTCAAATCTATGGATGAAGTGGATCCCGAGTTGATTGACACCTTCAACAAACTCGGCATTTCCCTTGACGAACAGAAGGTTCTCTCAGGTGTAGCCGTAGATGCCGTCATGGATTCAGTATCTGTAAAGACCACATTTTCTGAAACGCTCAAAAAAGAAGGCATTATTTTCTGCTCTTTCGGCGAGGCCGTCAAACAGTATCCCGACTTAGTCAGACAATACATCGGCTCAGTTGTTCCCTACACCGACAATTTCTACGCTGCACTCAACTCCGCAGTATTCAGCGAAGGATCATTCTGCTATATACCCAAAGGCGTTCGATGTCCTATTGAACTATCCACCTATTTCCGCATCAACGCTGCCAAAACCGGCCAATTTGAGCGCACCCTGCTCATTGCCGACGAAGGAGCCTACGTCAGCTATATGGAAGGTTGCACCGCGCCTCAACGCGATGAGAATCAGCTACATGCCGCCGTTGTGGAACTTATCGCCATGAAAGACGCGGAAATCAAATACTCCACCGTTCAAAACTGGTATCCCGGCGACAAAAACGGAAACGGTGGTATCTACAACCTCGTGACAAAGCGAGGATTATGCAAAGGAGCAAATTCTAAAATTTCTTGGACTCAGGTGGAAACCGGTTCTGCCATCACTTGGAAATACCCCGGATGCGTACTCAAAGGCGACAACTCTGTGGGTGAGTTCTACTCTGTGGCCGTAACCAACAACTTTCAACAGGCCGACACAGGTACCAAGATGATTCACCTTGGTCGAAACACTCGAAGCCTCATCGTATCCAAGGGCATCTCAGCCGGACACAGCCAAAACAGCTACCGAGGCCTGGTGAAAGTGGCCAAAAACGCAGAAAACGCCCGAAACTTCTCTCAGTGCGACTCGCTTTTAATGGGTGACAAATGCGGAGCTCATACCTGGCCCGACATTCAATGTGCCAACTCATCTTCCGTATTAGAACATGAGGCCACCACCTCTAAAATTTCCGACGATCAACTTTTCTACTGCCAACAACGCGGTATAGACCAAGAAAATGCCATCGGACTCATCGTCAACGGATATGCCAAGGATGTGCTCAGTAAACTCCCCATGGAATTTGCCGTGGAAGCCCAAAAACTACTCAGCATCAGTCTTGCCGGAAGCGTTGGTTAGAATATGGTTTGCATGAAATACCACGGCATCGTCATCAAAGGCCTGCAAAACGGCAGGAAATTCGGATTTCCAACAGCCAATATCGCATTGGAGGAAGAAACGAGTTTAGAAACCGGTGTATACGCAGCATGGGTGGAGACAAACACTAATAAATATAAAGCAATGCTTTATGTCGGCACTCGCCCAACACTGAATCTCAACAACATAAGCATTGAAATCCATTTATTAGATTTTAAGGGTGACCTATATGGCCAACGACTCTCCTTTGACATCGTAACAAAGATTCGTGAGGAGAAAAAGTTCAAATCAACCAACGAACTTATTGCTCAATTACGCCTTGATCGGAAGGATGTGCGCACCGTCCTGGCAGACCCCAGAAGACGATTAGCCCGCCGCGAAGACATTCCTGCCATCATGTCCATCATTGAGCAAGGAAAACGCCGTCTGAAATCACTCCATGTAAACCAATGGCAGGACGGATATCCCAATGAAGAAGCCATCATTAGGGATATTGTCCGTAAGCAGGGGCACGTATTTGTCCTACAGAACCAAATAGTTGCTTACGCAGCATTCTTGTTTGAGCCAGACCCATACTACGAAAATATTGATGGGGAATGGCTAAGCAACAATCCATACGTCGTTGTCCATCGCATAGCGGTATGCGACCGACACTGCCATCACGGTATTGCGAAGCACATTCTATGCTGTGCAGAAAAAATCGCTCTAAAAAACAACATTCATGCATTCCGCATAGACACACATTTAGGCAATCACTATATGCGAAACCTTATTCGGGCAGCAGGATTCACCCTCTGCGGCATCGTGCAGGTTCGAGATGGAAAACGTTTAGCTTACGAAAAAGCCTTACCTTTGTAATCAAACCTACAAGAGAAATCAGCACCAAATTCAAACATCAAACATCAGAAAACATCTGACGAAGCAGTTATCATGACAAAGAAAACACCTATCACCTTCATTCTTCTTTTCATCGTTATATGCTTTAAACCAAACGTCGCCATGGCGCAAAAAACATTATCATTATTATATGGCGACAATGACAATGGAAAAACTTACACCTCACTACAAGACGCCCTTATGGAACCGCAGAAAGTATATCGGCTAAAACTGACGAAGTTGCCAAAATGCGATTCCCTTCCAGATGAGATATTCCAATTATTCGAGCTTAGAGAACTTACGATTAAAAACTGTCGCCTTTTCCGATTAAACAGCAACATCAACAGACTAAAACATCTGCGATATTTAAACTTAGACAAAAACAAACTACTTAGGCTTCCCAATGAGATATGTGACCTTTCCGAATTATCAATGTTGATAGTTAGCAGAAATATATTGGAAACGCTTCCAGACAACATTTATAAGTTAAAAAATCTATCCTACATTGATGCTTGGGGAAATCCACTATACATTTTACCCGAAAGCATATCTGCATTAAAAAATTCTTTAAACACACTGGATTTAAGACAGATACCACTCACCCGGACAGAATATGAAAAGATGGAGGCCCAACTTCCTAACACCAACATCATCATTACCGACATATGCGAATGCGAAAACAGAAGAGATCACAACTAACATAAATTGCCATTAAAAACACAATCCAACTCAATTAGATTGCTTTCCAATCACCTATCCGTTTTACTTTTTTTATATTTTTGCAGCGTTTTTACTTAAAACGGATAGTAATATGAAAAACAAGTACAGTGACCTGATTTCACAAACCTACGACTTTCCGCAAGAAGGTTTTGATGTAGTTGACAATGAATTATTATTCAACGACGTGCCTTTAATGGATATCATCAAGCAATATGGCACGCCCCTGAAGATAACCTATTTACCTAAGATATCACAAAACATACAGAAGGCCAAACGATGGTTTAATGTGGCTATCGCCAAGTCCGACTACAAAGGTTCCTATCACTATTGTTACTGCACCAAAAGTTCCCACTTTGAGTTCGTTCTATCAGAAGTATTGAAAAACGATGTTCATTTGGAAACCTCTTCCGCATTTGATTTAAACCTCATTGAAGCACTATATGAATCGGGACAATTCCAAAAAGACAACTACATTATCTGCAATGGATTCAAACGTCAACTGTATATTGACAATATTTCCATGATGCTGGAAAATGGTTTCACGAACACCATTCCAGTTTTGGACAGCAAGAAGGAGTTCGATTTATTAGACAAGAACATACAATCCAAATGCAAAGTCGGTATTCGTATTGCGGCCGAAGAAGAACCCCGATTTGAATTTTACACCTCACGTTTAGGCATTCGCTACAACGACATTGTTCCCTTTTACAACGAAAAGATAAAAAACAATCCAAAGTTCGAACTAAAGATGCTCCATTTTTTCATCAACACGGGCATCAATGACACCGCATACTATTGGAACGAGTTGGCAAAGTGCGTAAACATCTATTGCAAGCTCAAGAAGATTTGCCCCGAATTGGATTCCCTGAATATCGGCGGAGGATTTCCCATAAAGAACTCCCTTTCCTTTGACTACGACTACGAATACATGGCGGAGGAAATCGTCTCCCAAATCAAGCAGATTTGCAACAAAGAAGGCGTGGAAGAGCCTAACATCTTCACAGAGTTCGGTTCTTTCACCGTAGGCGAGGCCAGCGCCGCCCTATTCTCCGTACTTCAGCAGAAACGGCAGAATGACCGTGAATTATGGGACATGATTGACAGTTCCTTCATCACCACACTACCTGACACATGGGGTATCAACCAACAATTCATCACGCTTGCCATCAACCACTGGGACTGCGAATATGAACGCGTGTTCCTTGGTGGCATCACCTGCGACAGTCAGGACTACTACAACTCCGAATCCCATTTGAATGCCGTTTTCCTTCCCAAGATCGAATCTCAGGCCTATCCGGGAGATGATTTTGAAGGCATGCAATACATTGGATTATTCAACACCGGTGCCTATCAGGAAGCGTTAGGCGGGTACGGCGGCATACAGCATTGTATGACACCTGCTCCGAAACACATCATCATCTATCGCGACGAAGAAGGTGAAATCTGCACCAAATTATTTGCTAAAGAACAGAGTTACAAGTCGATGCTAAAAATTTTAGGCTATTAGCACTGGCATCGTTTTTTTTTATACTTTTGCGCTCGGGTAAGTCTTGTACGATCTGCTCCCTTCTAACTCCCCCAGGGTAGGAATACAGCAAGGGTACGTCGGTTGTAGCGATGCGATGCAAGTAGCTTACCCTTTTTTTATTGGCGTTCACGGAAGAATAACATACATTTTATAATACATTCTATTAATAGTGCAACCATGATTCTTAAAATCTATCCAGAGAACCCCAATCCACGAGCCATTGATCAAGTTGTGAAATGCCTTCAAGACGGAGGCATCGTCATCTACCCCACCGACACCATCTACGGCATCGGCTGCGACATATACAAACCGAAAAGCATTGAACGCATTGCGGATATGCTGGGTGACAAAAAGAAAAAAAGCGCCATGACCTTCATCTGCTCCGACCTCAGTCATATTTCCGACTATACGAGACCTATCCCGAACAACGTGTTCAAGGTCATGAAAAAGGCTCTTCCCGGCCCATTCACCTTCCTTCTGGAAGCGAACAACAATGTTCCTAAGCTCCTCCAAAGTAATAAAAAGACCGTCGGCATACGCGTACCCGACAGCGAAATCATCCGCGAAATAGTCCGCCAACTCGGCCACCCTATCCTATCCACATCCGTAAAAGACGATGATGAAGTGGTGGAATATACCACTGACCCAGAACTCATCCACGAAAAATACGGTCATTTTGCCAACATCGTCATTGACGGCGGGTATGGAGACAACATCCCCTCCACTGTAGTGGACTGCACCGAGGGCGAAATCAAGGTGGTTCGAGAGGGTAAAGGAGATATTGAATTGTTGTAGATTTTTTTGTACTTTTGCGCTCGTTTTCAACTAACAACTCCCACGAAAATAGTATAAATATCAATATTAAATTCCAATAAAATGAAAGAGACAATATTTAGAGCAAAACACGAAGAACTCGGTGCTAAAATGATGGAATTTGCCGGCTACTACATGCCTATCCAATACGGCACCATTCCTGAAGAGCATATCCATGTAAGAACCAAAGTCGGCGTTTTCGACGTTTCCCACATGGGCGAATTCACTGTTAAGGGACCGAAAGCTCTCGCACTCCTCCAACACATCACCACCAACGATGTGGCTGCTCTTTTCCCGGGCAAAGTTCAATACTCCTGCTTCCCCAACGGCAAAGGCGGTATCGTTGACGACCTCTTGGTTTACAACTTGCACGATGAAGACTACCTTCTCGTTGTAAACGCTGCCAATATAGACAAAGACTGGGCTTGGGTCTTGGAACAAAACAAAAACTTCGGTGCTGATATCGAAAACATCTCCGACAACATTTCCCAATTAGCTGTTCAAGGTCCGCTCGCACTCAAAGCTATGCAGAAACTGACCGACAGCACTGTCATCGATATGGAATACTACACCAACAAAATTGTGAAATTTGCTGGTATCGACAACATTCTCTTCTCCACTACTGG
>JAZRYC010000025.1:0-4089 GCA_045600525.1 Bacteroidales bacterium | reverse complement strand
TGCCGTCCTTCATCAGCCCTTCGCAAATCTCGGGCAGTGACCGCCCTGAAACATACTCCTCATAGACACGCCTGATGATCTTTGCCTCTTCCGGTTCTACTACCCAGGTACCGTCTTCCGTGCGGCGATACCCGTAGATATGCGTCCATTGGTCGATACCGGCCGCGTAACGCATTCTCCTGCCCACCTTTTCATTGTTGGAAAGAGAAATGATTTCCTCCTGGGCGCTGGCGGCAAATATGGACAGCAGGAACTCAGAAACCGCGCTGCCGGTGTCCAGTTTTTCCTTTTCAAAATAAACGGATACACCATAGGTCTTGAGTTCTCGAACATAGGCCAGCACATCGACTGTATTCCTAGAAAAACGGGAGATAGATTTTACCAAAATGTACTGAATCTTGCCCGCCTTCGCGTCTTCGATCATTCGCTTAAATTCCTCGCGATGCCTGACCGAAGTCCCACTTATGCCCCTGTCCGCATATATTCCCGCCAGAACCCATCCGGGGTGCTCCGCGATTACCTTTCTAAAAGCGGCCATCTGTGTGTCAAGGCTCTTCTTCTGAATCTCCAGGTTCGTACTGACGCGGCAATATGCGGCAACCTTAATCTCTGCCTCGGTTTCTTGCTGGTTTTCGATAATCCTCACATCGCTGGCCAAAATGGACTGGGTGCTTTTCAGCCCTTTCGCGTTCATCTGTTTGCTCATCATACCGTCTCCTCTTTATGATTCCTGCGTTCCAGAATTTCCGGGTGTTCGCTCAACCAGGCTGACCGAATCAATTTGTTTCTGCCATTCAGACAGCCCTGTTTCATATAATCCTGAACAGCATCAAAAATCTCAGGCAACACAATCGGCGGATGGTGACCTTCAATATAGCACTGCTCAACCTGTCCTCGATTTCTGACGATTTTCTTTGCCAAGTAATCCAATACAACAAACTTGTTCGTAAGAATATCTCCCCGATAGGCTTCGTTGTTGAGTGCCAACCGTAATCGCTCAATGCTCCACGTTTCTTTTCCTTCGTTTCGGAGCTTACGATTCAGTCCGGTTAAAATCTCCGTTGTTGTGTAGCCTTCATAGGCATGGGCGAAGATAAACCGGATATATTCAGCGGCCTCCTCGTCAATTTCCCAATACGAGAAGGGATCTCCCGGCTTTTTCACAATGCGGTAGCCGTAAGCCGCGCCGCGTACAGGGTCGCCCAGTTCGGCGCGCTGTTTCCTTGCCCAGCGAATATTCTCGCTATGGGAGCAGGATTCGCTCTGCGCCATAGAGGAGTAAATGGAAAGAATCAATTCGGTCTGTTGATCCATGCTGTTCAGGTCTTCCTTCTCGAACACCACCGCAACACCGCATTTCTTCAGCCTTTGAAGGTATTCCATGCACTCCACCGTGTTTCTGGAAAATCGACTGATGGACTTTACCAAAACAACGTCCACCTTGCCCGCTTCACAGTCCGCGATAAGCCTTTGAAATTCTTTCCTTCTATCAGCGTGGAGTCCGGAAAAACCATGGTCTCCGTAGATCCCGACCAACTGCATGGTCGGGTCTTTTTCGATCATCGTTTTGTAATACTCGACCTGCGTCTCAAAGGATAAGTCCTGTTCCTCCGCCAGCGTACTGACCCGGCAGTACGCCGCCACCCTTTTGATTCCTGTTCCCCGTGTGAAGGTATCGGCCGCCTCATAATGGAAGGTCTCCGTCTGACCCGCCTGAATGTTCAACTGGTTTCTACGTTTCTTCATATATTTTCCCTTTCTCGTGTCAGTTTTGTTGTGTTCAACTTTTTTGCCTTCCGTTTGGCAACAGCGATCTGCTTTTGTTCCTCACTAAAGAAAGCCATGTCACCGTCAAGACCTGCCAGCAGCGTCTTTCGCGGGCGCTCAAATTCCTCCCCGATAAACCCCAACCGCAAAAGCCAAGCGCGCATCTGATACTTGGGATTGCTCATATCGCATGGTTTCATCCTTGCCTTCCCCGTGGTCATTGCCATTTTGCTGCTCTGTGCAATCAGGAATGCCGCTGCTTCAATAGCGGGATATGAAAAGACGCTCAGCGTAATGCCGAGCGCCAAACCGTAATTCACAATGATTCGCATAGGTTCCTGCAAAGAGAGTGCCTGTTCGATCAACAGCCTCCTAGATTCCAGAATATTCATTAGATTCAGAACCATGAAAGGATCCCTATCTTCCGGATAATAGGTCAGGACGATGTCCTCCGGATACCACTTCGCAGCATTGAATGCGTTCATCAGTGTTTCAAAGCACTTAATCTCGTTTATAGGAAAAGCGTCTGTGTAAACCTCATTCTGGTGCAGCGTTATTCCTCGCCATTGATAGTAGCCAAGATCGTCAGCACTGTTATACGCTCTGATATAGGCACCCTTTTGCTGGAATACTGAACTGATCACTTTCTCGATCCGCATCTGTTGCGCCCTCATCATAGGATCCCGCAAGCCGCCGACCACAAACCTCATCATCAGTTTCCCTGTCAATATAATTTGGGGCTCCGGTTCCAGTTTTTTTCTCTCATTCTCCAATTCAAGTGCCGCATAGTAACGCGGTCTGGTCGTTACTTGAACAATACCCATAAGTTCTCCTCCTTTGTCATTCGCGATCCGTCCCCATGCTTTCAAGTTCTGTACTATGCTCCGGGGTGGTGCTATTAACGCTCTGAATTGCAGATAAGTCAACAATGATCTTTCCCAATTACCCTTATTTTTCTGATACGTTTTTGAGTAAGAAAAGAGCGCCCTCTCTTCTCATAAGAAGGCGCTTATGCCTACTTCTAAAGTAGGCCATTCAAATAGTTAACTCATTTATCTGTTCTTGGATGTATTCAAAACAATTGTAGTAGAAGTTTGCCACAACGGGTGGGTATACCTCATCCAGATCAGATAGGATCAGTTCCTTGTCCACCATAGAAAAATTATAGAATGGCTCATAATATGCAGCCCGCAGGAATGGCGTATCCGGTCGACGTAAGATATTCAATGCGCTTTCATACGACTTCTTCAAAGAAAGATATTGAAGGAAATTCTCAACCGCCATATCCACCTTTCCCATACTCAGCATCATATCGTAGCTAACGGGAGTGATACGAAACGACTCTGCATAATCGAAAGAAATCACTCGTCCTTGGCTTACAGCTATTTGAGGATTATCTTCCAATACGATCATACGCCGAAACGCAAGATAGCGCATCACATCAGCCAGAAGGGGCGAATCGTCCGGCTACATAAGTTCCGTTATCGTTGGCGGTATACAAGGTCTCCCACCCATGGAAGTCGAAATCCTATCTTTTTTGTATTCAGCCAAACCGAGGAAGCTATCTAAATTGATTCTTTGGAAATCTTGCTCATAAACGATCCCAACTCCGGTTAATTCTTTTCGCCTTAAAACCAGTACCGCATCCGATGTTGGTACATTAATCAATTTGGCAAGCCCATGTGCCACATATTCATTGGCGATCTCAGTTCTTAAGGACTTTATTAAATAGACAACACCATTCTTGTGTTTTCCAAGTTTCAATGGTCCAGACATGCCATACCCTCCACGGGGATCGATAAAAGGCGAAAAGATGAGATCCTTCTCGTTGATAATCATCCGCTGCCTCCAATCAGCTATAAAGAACAGCTACCAATTATAAATTCCTATTAATGTTGGTACGCTTACTTTCTGTTATTTTCAAAGACAGCACATGCTTCTTCATATATCATTCGTTCTTCCGCAGTGGGAATCATTTCACCTGTAATCTTTCCCAAGACGCGGCCAATCACTTTCGCGCCATCTTCATATGGAAAGATATCATCAAACGCTGGATTGAGGGAGTGCAGTCGGTCATATGCCTTTTGCTTAATGACCCCACCGTAACCAGGAACATAAAAAATACCAATATCACCATTTTTCAAATCATCTGCACTACAATACTCCACCAGTACATGGTCTCCACTATGGTACTGCGGTTCCATGCTGTCTCCGTTGACGATGAAAATCTCATTTGCGCGCGCAACCTCCGGATTGTCGTACAAAACCACCTTTTCCACTTCCGGATGTTCTTCCCAATCTGCGCCGTCACCGGCAGCAACT
>JAZRYC010000024.1:0-2003 GCA_045600525.1 Bacteroidales bacterium | reverse complement strand
CACTTCAGTTCATGGGCGATGTCACAAGCAGGCCTTGCAAAAGCCTTCCCGCCATTTTCATCAAATTCAATATCGCACTCCGCTATCACGCTCACGTTCGCTTCCAGCCTTTCAGCCAGCATCACCGCTGCCGCAATAGGGTCGCCAATTGGCAAATCGTGCCTTAAACCTATTTCTACTACATCCCATCCCATTCTGCAAGAGTTTTCTTATTCGTTATCCAAATCCCAGAAGTCGTCGTGGTGAAAAATAACCTCAACCCCATCTACCACTGGCTCCCAAATGTATTCTCCACGTTCTGCTCTTTCGTACGACCTCTTTAATTCTACTGAGTGTTTTTCCACCACAGATTTCCAATCGTAGTCAATATCATCGTATGGATCTGCATATTGTTCAATAGCGTCCATTGATAATTCAGTTGTATACCATGCCTCTTTAGCACCAAATACCTTACAAATATCTTTTATAAACTTGCGGCAGTTGGTTGAATCGTCTGATTTGCTGAAAATAAAATGGTTGTTTGTCCATATAAAAATCCCTGCAAAACCAGGCAGTCCTGTATCTTCAATGTAACAAAAATACTCGCAACCCGTCAGTTCTTTGTTGCCATTTTCAAGAAGTGCGACATATTCAGGATGTACTTCTTCAATTCGTCGCATCAATTCTATTTCATCACATTGTATTGTATTTGGCAGTTCAAACCATGCTCTTATTCTATTTGACATAATTGCTATATCTCATTTATCTGCGCGTTGCGTCTGGGTCCGGCCGAAGGTCCGTATTTGTCCCATCCCATTCTTCAAAAATTTTCTTATTCGTTATCCAAATCCCAGAAGTCGTCGTGGTGAAAAATAACAGCAACACCCTCTGTTTCTGGTTCCCATACGTTTTCACCACGCTCCCACTTTTCAAAGGATCTCTTTAATTCCACTGAATGTTTTACAACTATAGGTTTCCAATCTCTGTAAGTGTCATAATAAGGATCTCCATACTCAAACAGCCTTTCCAAAGACATGTCTGTAGCATACCACGCTTCCTTAGTCCCCAATGCCTCACATATTTCTTTTATGAATTTTCGACGTTTGACGGTCTCTTTCGATCTAGTTAATATGCCTCCTATGTAATTATCTAAAAACATATTCACAAAACCTGGAGGAATATCCGCGTCTAAATCATCTAAGATACCCCTTCCAACCTTGTGACCATTTTTATCAAAATAGAACAAATCTGGGCGTACCTTCTCAATCATGTCAATAAATGTACACGCACTTCGCGAAACAATCTTCGGTGTCTCAATATAAACATAAACTTTATCCGACATTTTCTTCCAGCTCACATTCTTTGGATACTCAAAGATAATGTCTTTTATTGACTTTCGTAAATCTTTTTTCTACTTTTCCACAAAATCCCCAAATCTTTCCAGCGCATTTTCCACAAAATCCCCAATTCTTTTTCGCTCATTTACTACAAAATCCCCAATTCTTTTCAGCACATTTACCACAAAATCCCCAAATCTTTCACTTTGAAGGATATAATGCTAAGGGATGGGCTTCTTGAGTTCCTGTCTCCACAGGTTCGGAGAACCAATGTTATTTCATCCGAGAAACCCTCTATACCACTAAGGTAACTATCAAAAAAAACAGGTTGCCGAAAAGAAATCAACATCCTGAGATTTTCTTTCTTGTTGTTTACCATAGATGTTAATTTGATGAAATTTTGGCAACAATGCCTTGACGTTGCCAGATTTTCACAACTTTGAGTATTAGAAGATGCAGTCACCTTCAGGGATTCCTGCTCGTTCTATACACATTATATAATATATAGGCATGTAGGTGACATTATCTTTCGTATATACTTCGCGTGCATTGTCAAGTACTATACCCGATGGGATATTGTACTCCTTGTCTGCCAGAAATTTGTCAAGTGCTTTATGGGAGGTGAAGTCTTTACCTGACTTAACCTCAATAGGCAGCACAGTCATTCCTGCCACATTGTTTACTATA
>JAZRYC010000023.1:0-9145 GCA_045600525.1 Bacteroidales bacterium | reverse complement strand
TACTAATATGAATTTGCATTGTTTTTCATTCTCACAATTTGATTTCATAAGGGCATGAGCTGTTGTAGCACTTCCGGAGAAAAAATCCAACACATACGAGTCCTCTTTAAGATTGGCTAATCTTATTAGTCTTTCCAGCAGACGCACGGGTTTGGGACCGTCAAAAACGCCTTTGTCGCCAAATAGAGAAACAACTTCCTGGGCACCTTCCTGACTGTGTCCAACTTCCCTATAAAACAATATGGATGTAGGAGCCATTCCTTCAAACTTCAATTCCGACAGGAATCGTTTAATGGCAGGAATCCCATTACCATTGGGACCAAACCATATTCTATTATCTTGGAGTCTCTCGAAAAACGCGTTTTTCGAGAGACTCCAGCAGCGTCCTGCTGGAGGCTCTACTATTCTCCCCGAAGGGGTCGTGATAGGATAGTCACAAGATGCGGTATATGTTTTCACGGACATATCGCTTGCTTTCCAAACACCTCTTGGATCATTGTCTGGATTTGAATATCTTGCATTGGCCTCTTTTGTCCTATCAAGTCTCCCTATGACAAAATTGTCAGCATGTTTTGAGTACATCAAAACATAATCATGACTATTAGAAACATATTTCGCATCATTCTTGGGAGAATAAGCTCGTTCCCAAATCAGTTGTGCTACAAAATTTTCGCCTCCGAATATCTCATCACACACCTTTTTCAAATTTTCCACCTCATTATCATCAATGGAAATAAAAATCACCCCATCGTCGGTCAGGAGGTCTCTGGCTACTTTCAGTCTCGGGTACATCATATTGAGCCAGTCGGTGTGGAAACGTCCGTTGCTTTCGGTATTTTGCACCATGCGGTTGCCCAAGTCGTCGGTTTGGCCGCTGTTGCCTTTGTATTCGTCGGAATCTTGTGCAAAGTCATCGTTATACACAAAGTCGTTGCCCGTATTGTAAGGAGGGTCAATGTAAATCATCTTCACCTTACCCAAGTAGTTCTCGCGGAGGAGTTTCAGCACTTCCAAGTTGTCGCCTTCAATGTAGAGGTTCTCCGTGTTGTCAAAATCCACACTCTCTTTACGGCAGGGGCGCAAGGTCATATTGGTAGGCGTATTGGCTAAGCGCATTGCCTCGCGTTTGTCGGGCCAAGTAAACTGGTAGCGTTCCTGCGGGCCTTCCACAATCTCCTTGCTCAGTTCCTGGCGCAGCTTGTCAAAGTCAATCGCCTTTTCAGGCTTGCCGTTTTCGTCCAACCGTTCTGTTAAACAATTGGGAAACAATTCGCCAATCTTTTGGATATTGGTGTCGGTAATATCGGAGGTTTGCATTTTGAGGTGGGTCATAATTATTGTTCTATTTTATTTTTCAATCTTTTAATTTCTTCAAACAGTTCCAATTTCTTTCGTTGTTGTTTTTCGTTTCGCGCTTTTTTCTCTAATTGTTCAATCTGTTTGAGCAGTTGGGCGCGGGCTGTGTCGGTGTCTATCTGCTCCTTTAGAGTTCGGTCATCCTCTAAAACAATATCACCGACGGTCATTACTAAGTTTTCCCATACTTTGTCGAGGTCGAGGCCTTGCAGGTCCAAATCCACAGCGTCGTTTTCCTGCCATTGGCTGCATATAAGTTTGGAGTGGAAGATGGCCAATTGTACAAGCCCTTCGTAATGCAAAGCGAAAAGCATCTTCTGCGGAATGAGTTTGTTGAGAAGGATGATGTTCTTTGGGTCAAAGTTGGCTCTTTTCAACACCACATCCACCACGTAGATGCATTCCACCGCCTTGCCTGCCTGTAATGCGGGAATGGTGGTGGGCGAAATGGCATTCACCAACTGCATACGGCTGATGTCCTCGTCAAAATGGTTGCGCTGCGCGGGCTTCAACTCAAATTTGTCGAAGATTGCCTTCTTGGGTAAGGCCTTGCTGATTTCCGTTGATGGTGGCAACTTTAGCATTTTTAGAACTTTTTAATACTGAAAATCATAGTAACGATAGATGCTATAAGTGTAAATAACGCCAGAATTACCATTATTCGACTTAAGCACAACTGCTTCTTATTATAAACTTGTTCGGCTGTTTGAAAATTATTATTGGTGAATTCTTTTAACAAAGGCAATGGATAGATGATTTTATGTGCATATTCATCTAATAGTTGTGCAACACTCAAATAATAGACGTTTTTGATAGTCGGTATCATCGCTTGTGATCCATTATTGTCAATCTTTTTCCAAAATCCATATGTATCGTCAGAAAAATCATATTCTTCTCTGTTATAAAGACATTTCGTTGTGCCTTTTTCAGAGTCTGTTGAAATTGTAGTAAATGCAGCTAAATGAGAATCTTCTAATTCTTTTAGTAACAACAGATAATTAACTATTTCAAAATAGTTGTTTTGAATAATGGCTCTTTTATCTATACCTTCTTCCCGTGGTTCGTAAATGGTTACCATATTTTTAGGAGATAGGGTCCAAGAAACAGCGAAGAAATTTACATGTTTACGTAACAGCTTGGCAACTTGTAGCTCGACAAGTTCACCTGAATTATGGAATGCTACTATTTCGTTTAAGAATTTCTTCTCATTATTAGTAAATTCTCTCATATCGTTTATCGTATTACTAAAAATGTTATGAGTTCGAAGTCGTCAATTCCAGTTATTTCTTTGGTGAAAAGTTCTGTTTGAGAACCGGATAGAAAACTGTCAAGGTCAGATTCGTCCTTCACACAGATGATGCTGTTGATGGCATCGCTGAGGAGTTTGGAGTATTTCTCCATTCGGAATCCGTCGCGGGTCTCTTTATTAAAGATTCGGCAAAGTGCGGTGTCGGGTTTGCTGCTGCCTTTGCACAGCAAACGGAAACAGTCTAACAATTCTTTCGGCGACAGATGGTTGATGATTACTTCACCATCTTCGGCAAGATAGACCAAATAGAAAGGATGCAGGCGGTTTTTGCGGTCGATGTTGACACCGTTGTCGCGATTCTTCAGTACAAATATCACGCCTGGCTTTGCTTCTTCGGTGGCTTTCACCACGGCGTGCAAACCGTAAGGTACGTGCTCCACATCATCGTGATGTTTCATATATTCCAGCAAATCAAGGCGAAACTCGTTAAGTCCCAAGTCCATAATGGAAATGCCGGTGTTCATCTCTTCAATATCCACCACTTCTTCCTGCAGTTTCTTGAGTTGTGCTTTGCGGTATTCCAGATCGCCTTTCTCTTCTGGCGAGATGGGGTTGTCGTCGCCCGTGGCAGTCATTACAGAGATTTTCATTCTGGCCTCCACGCGACCTTTGAGGTCGATGTATTCATCCAACGTCATGTCGGGCCAGTAGTTGACCAATTGTATCTTTTCGTTTTGGGAACCAATACGGTCGATACGGCCGAAACGCTGGATGATTCTCACCGGATTCCAATGTATATCGTAATTGACAAGATAATCGCAGTCCTGCAGGTTCTGGCCTTCGCTGATGCAGTCGGTGGCAATCAGCACATCGATATCTTCCTTTATGTTCGGATAAACCACCTCTTTCTCTTTGGAAATAGGAGAGAAGAGCGTAAGTATGGCGTTGAAGTCCAACTTCTCGCGGATCTTGAGTGTGGTTTTATCCTTGCCTGAACCTGTTACCAAGGCAACATTAAGATGTTGGTTCTGTTTGATTCTGCTGGATAATTGTGTGTAGAGATATTCAGCGGTGTCGGCAAAGGCGGAGAAGATGATGACTTTTTTGTTGTTGCCGTTAATGGGGTGCGCGAATTTCTCTTGCAGGTCGGCAATAAGGCATTGGAGTTTGCTGTCGTGCTCGGGCGTGATATCCTCCAGCATCAAAATCAGCAGATTCAGAATTTCGGCATCTTTTTCCAAATAGGATTTCCAAGAAACATAATCCAGATCGTCCAACAGGATCTTGTTTTTCTTGTTGCCAATGAAGACATCGGCATCCACACTGTCCATATCGTAGTCGTAATCGGGATCAAAGTCTTCCACGATAGTGTTTTGTCCTTCAGAAAACGAATCAATGATTTCGATAGCTTTTTTGACGATTTCCTCAATATGGCGAAGCGATAGTCGGAACGAGTTGACAGAACTTTCCAAACGTTTGAGCAAGTTGATACTCATCAAACGCCGGATACCCATTTCACGGCCTTGGATATTCAGGCGATTGGACTTGCCGCCGCCTTCGTCCAACTCAATATATTTATGTAATGCGCTGGGGAGAATGAACTCGGAAGGTGTATATACGGAGAGATTCAGTTTTTGAATCAAATAAAAGATGTCGTTGTAGTTGATGGCAGAATCAAGATCCGTAAGGTTTGGGCGACGGGAAATGGGAGCCAATCGGGTGGGGAATTTCCCTATCTCCGTGGTGTCGTAGTAACGTTCAACGTGCTTCCGGCTACGAGCGATAGTGACGGAGTCGAGCAGTTCGAAGAAGTCGAAACTGAGCATCCCGAGCAACTTCTGGGTTGTTCTGTCTTGAGGATCCAAATCGGTCCATCGGTTGTAGGCGGCTTGTGCCTGTCGGAAAATCTGTTCGATGCTGGTGTCGGTATCCAACAGCTCGTCAATCTTTTCCGATTCCCCTTCGTAGGCCAGTAAAATCTGGTTCTTTAAGTCGTTGAAACGGTTGTTGACCGGTGTGGCGGAGAGCATCAACACTTTCGTTTTTACGCCGGCACGAATCACCTTGTTCATCAACTTAAGATAGCGGTTCTCGCGAACATTGTCCTCATCGTCGGTAGTTACCTTCCCACCATTGCGAAAATTGTGAGACTCATCAATCACCACCAGATCATAATTTCCCCAGTTGATGTGGTCCAATTCTAATCCGTTTGACTCGCCCTTGTCACGAGAAAGATCAGAATGGAATAACACATCATAGCGCAGGCGGTCTTTAACAATCGGATTTGTCACATAGTTACTCCGATAAGTCATCCAGTTGTTGTTCAGCTTCTTAGGACAAAGAACCAAAACGGACTTGTTGCGGTTTTCGTAATACTTGATGACGCTCAAGGCAGTGAAAGTTTTTCCCAAGCCTACGCTGTCGGCCAAAATGCAGCCATTGTATTTCTCTAATTTGTTAATGATGGCCAATGCTGCATCCTTCTGGAAATTATAGAGCTTCTTCCAGATTTGGCTTTCCTTGAAACCGGTGGCTTCGTTGGGCAGGACATCTTCGGAAATGTCTTCCAAAAACTCATGGAAAATATTGTAGAGTGTAACAAAATAGATGAATTCCGGACTGTTTTCCTTATATACGTTCTCGATGTTGTTCAGCACGGTTTCGGTCACCTCCTGCATTCTGTCTGTGTCGTTCCAAAGGTTGTTGAAACTTTGCAGAAAATTATCAGCGTAGGGAGAAGAAAATCGCATTGACAGCGGGCAGATGTTATTGCCTTGTTCGCAACCTAATTCTGTGGTGGAAAACTCAGAAAAGGGAGAGTATGTCAACTGATCTTCCTTTTGTGCAATATGAAGGAAATTCTGTATTTGTCCGTTGGAAATATTGGTTTTGAAGACAACCTTTTTGCGAATCCACTCTGCACATTCCTTGGCAATGGCCTTTTGGGTGAGTTGGTTGCGGAGTTTCACTTCAAATTCAGAGCCGTAAAGATTGCGTTCGCGGTTCAGCTTCGGGATGAAAAATTCCCGTTTTTGTCGAACATTAGTTTCCTTAGTAAAAGTAGGAGAAGTGAAAATAAAACGAAGTTCGTCAATATTGGCAAGCTCCTGTTTCAAAGTTTCGAAAGCGTAGATGGAGAAACTAGCAGCCGCAACGGAAACCTTGCTGTTTTTCGACAAGGTGGTTTTCAAATCATCAACGAGGCGGTTGTTGATATTGTCAAATTGTTTTATTTCATCCATGATGATGCGGCTATCTAAAATTTTCGGCCACAAAAAAAGCGTGTCCTCATTCGAAGTTCGCATTCAGGAAATCTGGTAATAACCTATGCCTAAACAAGAATAAGTCCACGCTACCGCGTGAACATCAACAACTTGTCTTAGGCGAAAAATTTACCAGATTTTTGAATGCAAGACAAGAGCTAATGCTCTATTTCAATAAGTTAGTACGTCTTTTTTATTTCTTCCGATATGTTGTTTTTTCGTTAATAACTATTTTTCTCCTGTTTTTTGGCAAAACAGGCCGCAAAAATAGCAAAAAGGATGGTAGTTTCTGCAAAAAAATGCAGGTTAGGTGCTTTTTGACAGAAACTGACAAAAACTGCTATAAACAGGATTGAGGTCGGACGCGATAAATCGCGTCCCTACAGCGCGCGTCGGTTGGCGCAGGTCCCTTGTCCGTCATCACCGCACCACGCCCTCCTTCACACACAGATTGCGCCCTCCATTATAGTTTGGGCTTATCGGGGGGGCAGATATTCAATCCCTCCGAAGTGGCTCAAGGTACGGCTATACCGTGATGTTTTTATAGGAACAGGTCAAGTAATATTAGTTGCAAAAAAAATGTGAGTGTTTTTTATAAAAAACAAAATTACTATAAAAATGTTTTTTACGGAAAACACATTGCTTGTCAATACAGAAATCCGAAAGCCCAGAGGGGAATCTTGCGGAAGGTGGCAGACTCAATGTCATCGGCAGCGACATAGGCATTTTCTTCGTGCTGGACTTGAGCAAATCCCTTTTCGCGGCCTCCAACTTCAACTACGATGTTCTTGTCAATACGAAAATCGCCACTTTTCAGTCCGCCGTGCTCAACTGTGTGCCCAGAAGAAATCAGCTGATTGCAGAAAAAGGTTTCCCGTACCGTGCCAATATCCGGTTGCTCAGACGAAAGAGCGTATAGTAAATTCGGGTTATCGAACAATATTTTGTCGGGTTTTTGTAGGTCGCTCAAGTTATCCAAATTGGAAAACACCCTTCGAACCAACGACGTCTCTTCTAAATGTTTAAGATACCGCAAAATCGTCAGTCGCTGGATGCCGATACTCTTTGACAACTTCGTCGTGTCCACTTCATAAGGAACCATCTGGGAGAGCACCTGCAGAAGCATCTTGATTTTGCCCGTGTTTCCCACTTCCACATTACGATATTTTGTCAGTTCAACATCAATGATATAGTTGACAACATTTTCCAAAAGACTCTGGAAGACTGTCTGGCTTTCAAAAAAATACGGATAATAGCCACTTCGGAGATAGCGAGGGAATGTTTCCAGCGGATGACATTTTTCCTTCACTCTGGCACAAAAGGCATTCGGAGCAGCTAAGAGATCCTCTAACGAAATAGCATTGAGTTGTATCCCGGAATCCAGTTGGAGAAACTCTCTAAACGACAAGCCAGTCAACTGATAATCCTTCAATCTTCGCGAAAGGTCAGCTTGCCCGTTGTTGATTTGCAACAAGGACGAGCCGCTAATCACGAGGTGCAGGTCGGGGTGTAGATCATAGATTTCTTTGATTTCCTGACTCCAATTTTCATATTTGTGAATCTCATCAATAAAGAGATGTGTCCCTCCGATTTCGCAAAAGCGGTTGGCCGTATCCACCAGAGAGTGAAGATTAAAGTAGCCTGTATCGGCAGAGCAATACAGCACCCGACGATCATCTTCCGTGAAATGCGTTTTTATGTACTGTAACATCAAGGTGGATTTTCCCACCCCTTTGGGCCCTTTGATGGCAACAAGTCGCAGTGACCAATCAATATCGTGCATCAGCGCACGCACAAATGTGGTGGGCACTTTTGACAAGTAGGCATCGTGGCGTTCAAACAATTTGTCCATATCGTGTCGCGTTTAATATCGGATGCAAAGATAAATGTTTTTTATAAAAAACAAAATTACTATAAAAATGTTTTTTGCAAAAAACACTTTTGGACTTTGACATCGGACGTTTTAACTGTTGGGCATTGTCTTCAGCCATTGGCACAGAGAACTTTTACAGGTTATCCGGAATTTCCTTCCGCACCGCATTGCTTTTGTCCACCTTGAAATACTGCAAGGTAATGACGGCCATCGCCTCACCCATATTTTTGACTCTTATGATAGACAATTCCAACAGCTTATTAGAAGGAAACATTAATTCCATTCCCAGAGAATCGAATGTTTTTCAACACTGCGCCTCCCTTTTTTGTATAAGAATTTCCCACTGTGTCAAGGATAAGAGCAATTAAGCCAAAACAGCCACCTGTTTGCTATAGACAAGTCTTTTTCCACCGAGAATCCCTGCGAATATATTTCGTAAAGCTCGTAAGCAGACAGCGCATCACCGCTTAGGGCAAGTTTTTCGTACAATTCCAGGGATTGTGAAATCTGTTCCGCATTATATAAGGAATCAGCCAACTCTCTATACGTTTCAAATGATTCAGCGGGAATGTTTTGTGCAAAGGCAGTTGTTGCAATGAGCAACCCCATTAGAAGCAATAATTTTTTCATAATATAATAATGTTTTAATGTTAGTCGTCAATTATATTCAACACCGCAAATTAACCGCCGATCCACTGACAAGTTGTGTCAGTGAAATAAATTTATTTTACGTACAAGCACTATTACGCGACGGACGCGATAAATCGCGTCCCTACAGCGTGCGTCGATTAACGCAAACTCCTCTTAAGCCATTAGCCGATAGCCATCAACCCTTAACCCTTAAACTTTAAACCTTAAACCCAACCATCTTTTCCTCCGCGCGCCGAGCTATAAATTGTGTACCTTTGTTCCCTCTTTACATCAACCCTTTACACGCTATTGATGAAAAAACAATTATACCCCCTGCTCGCTATAGGCGCACTCCTTATTTTGGCCACGTCTTGCGCTACACTCCAAGTGTATGACCTGCAATGCGACGGACTGACGGCGCCCTTGGCTATTGACTCCGAAACCCCGCATTTCAGTTGGAAAGTCCTCTGCGATAATTCCATGACACAGGAGGCCTACCAGATAGAAGTGGCGTCATCCGAATCCGGACTTCTGGCCGGCGAGGCAGATTTGTGGCAAAGCGGCCAAGTGCGTTCCGCCGAGCAGATCATGGTTCCCTACGCGGGCACTACACTATCTTCCAGACAGCCATGCTGGTGGCGCGTCCGTGTCTGGAACCAGCACGGCGTTTCGCCCTGGAGCAGTCCGCAGCCCTTCGGCATCGGAATCCTGGACCAGATCAAAGGCCGATACATCGGTGCCGCGCCGGGCAACTCCTCGCTGCTACGGAAGAAG
>JAZRYC010000022.1:0-27112 GCA_045600525.1 Bacteroidales bacterium | reverse complement strand
AAAGAACGTTCTACTTCGACCGTAAAATCAACGTGACCAGGAGTATCGATGATGTTGATCTTGTAGTCTTTTGACTGGTGCTTCCACATCACTGTGGTGGGGGCGCGTGTAATCGGGATCCCTCGTTCCTGTTCCTGCACCATCCAGTCCATGGTGGCAGTACCCTCGTCAACTTCGCCGATCTTATAATTTTTACCGGTGTAATAAAGAATACGTTCCGTGGTGGTGGTCTTACCGGCGTCAATATGGGCCATGATGCCAATATTGCGTATGTTCAGCAGATCCTCAGCCATCGTTCCTCTTCTTTTACTTCCGAAATTATGAATGTCAGATTGCTATTATGAACGCATATGTGCGTAAGCCTTGTTGGCTTCGGCCATTCTGTGGATTTCCTCTTTCTTCTTGAAGGCTGCACCCTCAGATTTGTAAGCGGCCATGATTTCCTGTGCCAATTTGTCGGCCATGGTTTGTTCGTGACGCTTGCGTGCGAAAGAGATCAAGCTCTTCATACCAATAGATTGTTTTCTTCCCGGTTTGATTTCCTCAGGAACGGGAAGGGTGGTACCACCGACACGTTTACTCTTTACTTCGACGCTAGGAGTGACATTTTCCAATGCCTTTTTCCAAACTTCAATACCATTTTCTTTGGTCTTTTCTTCTACGATGTCAATGGCTTTATAGAAAATCTCAAATGCGAGATTCTTTTTGCCTTTCAACATGATGTTGTTTACGAATTTTGTTACCAATTCGTCATTGTATTTCGGATCCGGAAGAATGATCCTTTTTTTTGCGTGTGAATTTCTCATTTTCTTGTATCTTCAATAATTGTTATTTACTCTTGATGCACCAATCCCGGCGCTCAATTTACTTTAAAGGTTTTTTAGATTACTTCGCAGCTTTCTTAGGTCTCTTGGCACCATATTTTGAACGACCTTGGAGACGTCCGTCAACGCCGGCGGAGTCTAATGCTCCACGTACGATGTGGTATCTTACACCAGGAAGATCCTTTACACGACCTCCACGTACCAGTACGATGGAGTGCTCCTGCAAGTTGTGGCCTTCACCAGGGATGTAGGCGTTAACTTCCTTACCATTGGTCATTCTTACTCTCGCTACCTTACGCATAGCTGAATTCGGTTTTTTGGGAGTTGTAGTGTACACTCTCAAGCATACGCCGCGTCTTTGCGGACAGGCATCCAATGCCCTTGACTTACTTTGCGAAGTCAGTCTTTTTCTTCCTTTTCTTACTAATTGTTGAATTGTAGGCATACAATCTAATTTGTTAAACTTTTAATTTTAAATTTTTTATTCCCTTTTTTTTGGGCCTGCAAAGATACACTTTTTTCTAATACTTCAATCATGCCCATTTTTTTTTGTTTCAACACAAAAAAAGGACTGCTTTTCGCAGCCCCTTTCATTGTTTAACGTCTCTTTTTGCCTTGATTGATTGCATTTGGATCAACTGGTGCGGGAGCATTCCCGTTGGAGTTCTTTTTTTTCGCAACCATATTGCGTTTGAACTTTTCATCAATGCTATAATAATCGCGGATGTGCTTCGGCGTAAGCGTACTCTTTATTTTTTTATAGAAGTTTGTCTCTAACGTCAGCATGTTTTTCCGTAATTCAAATTTTTGATCGTATAGAAATGTGATTTGAGCGTCACTAAGGTTTTCCATGCATTCCTTGCTGGCGCAGTTGTGCATTCCGTCCTTTATGCCCTTTTTAGATAGATTTGTTCTGAAGGTGTCGTGATATTTAATTTCATTTCTAAGAAATTGTTCGTATGCCGGCCAAAAAACTTTTCCTTCGTTTGCGCTGAGTTTTAAATTGGCCTTCATGTTGGTCAGGCGATCCTGAATCATCTTCTTTGAATCAGGTCTGTCTTGAGCTTGAGCTATGGATAAACAACCTGCCAATAGGCAGAGGATGACAAGTATTCTCTTCATGTTATTGTATTTTAATAGTTTAAATAATCCATTTGAGCTAATTCACTACTATAGTAGTCAATCATTTGCTCTTCAATCTGTTCTTCGTCACTGATGCCTTCGGCAATAACTTCCTTGCCGGTGTCGTTTGGCTTGTAATAATGAACAAGTATCGTACTGCAAATCACAATCGCCGCTACAGCAGCAATCGCTGCCATGAAGATATTGCGTTTCTTGGATTTTTCTTTACGTATCTTTGACATGACCTGTTGGGGAAATTGTTCGAAATAGTCTGCAGGTATGTCGTAGTGTTCTTCTTTACTTAATGAATCTAAATCTATCATAGCTGTGTTGATAAAAGACTGTTTTAAGACTCATGTTATTTTAAAAGGTTAAACGCTCGGATAAATTTTTTTTGATTTTTTCCATTGCGAAATGATATGACGCCTTTAAAGCGCTTTCTGAAGTGTTGAATATCTCTGCCATTTCCGCATATGGAGTCTCATCATAGTAACGCATGGTAAAAACGGCACGCTGCTTCGGAGGCAGTTTCAATATTTCTCGCTGCAGCAAGTTTTCTATTTCATTTGGAGATATGAAATTTGTTTCAGGTTGGCTTACAACGAGGAAATCTGTATAGCTGTCATCATTCAAATTGAGCAGCTTCTTCTTTTTTTCAATGAAGGTGAGGGCTTCGTTTACGCTGATCTTGGTGATCCAAGTCTTTAAACTGGAATCGCCTCGGAATTTATCCAAATTACGCCAAATCTTGATGAAAACATTTTGAGCCACATCATTGGCGTCCTCGTGTAGAGTTACAATGCGGCGTACGTTATAATATACCACTCGCTGGTATTTCTTTATCAATAACTCAAAGGCCTGTTCTCTGGTCTTGTTATTGGCAAATAAGGATAAAATAAATTCGTCTGCGGCTTCCGGCATGGTCGTTATTTACGTGAGATTGCACGTTTGCAGGCTTCAACGATATGCTCTTCGTCCAAACCATAGAGCTTTAGCAATTCATTCGGCGTTCCACTTTCACCAAAGGTGTCGTCCACTGCTACCATTTCAACTGGCACAGGCATCTTGCGTCCTGCAAGTTGGCAGATGGAATCACCTAATCCACCATTCATAAGATGTTCTTCGGCAGTGACCGCACATCTTGTCTTGGCAAGACTGGCAAGCACAGCCTCTTCATCTAACGGCTTGATAGTCGTGATGTCTATAACTTCAGTGGAAAAACCTTGTTCCTCAAGGGTGTATGCGGCTTGAAGGGCGGGATATACCATGTGACCAGTAGCAAAGATGGTTACATCAGTTCCTTCGTGCATGGTAATGGCCTTGCCAATTACAAATGGCTGATTGTCAGGTGTGAAATTCGGTACAGAAGGTCTGCCAAAACGGATGTACACAGGTCCATTGTATTCGGCAGCTGCGATAGTGGCCATTTTTGTTTGGTTGTAGTCACAAGGACTCAGTACTACCATGTTGGGAAGCATCTTCATTAAACCGAGGTCTTCCATCATTTCGTGGGTGGCTCCATCTTCACCAACGGTTAGCCCTGAGTGAGAAGCGCAGATCTTAACGTTGAGATTGGAATAAGCAACCGTCATGCGAATCTGGTCGTACACGCGTCCACTGATGAACCCCGCAAATGCACTTGCAAACGGAACTTTTCCACTAAGCGCGAGCCCAGCGGAAATACCAATCATGTTGGCTTCTGCAATACCGACTTGGATAAACCTGTCTGGGAATGCGGCTTTGAAATCGCCCATTTTAACACTGCCGGTAACATCGGCGGTTAATGCAAATACGTTGGGATTATTTTTACCAGCTTCGACTAAGCCAGCACCAAAACCTGAACGGGTGTCTTTTAAGATGTCACTAGTGATTTTTTCCATTTCATAAAAATTTTGCGTGCAAAAATACGAAAATTGATTATTATGAGTTATAAAAAAATGATTTTCTTTTTATAAATGAATTGTTGGCGCTCCGTCCTTCTTCTTATAGTAACTGATTTTTTATTAGTTATCAGCGCTTTTTGCCAGTCTGACGGCAATTTGCGCGTAGGACATGTCGTTCCTAATACTATGTCGATGAAGCTGGACACGTTGTCCGTTGTCCCTTCTTCTTTTTCTATTCGGGATGTGCTTCCTTCGCAATACAGAATTGATTGTGTTGATGCAACGCTGTACTTGTTGGATTCTGCATTGCTCGGTCGTACCCTTTTTTATACGTTCTATGTGCTACCGAACGATTTGTCGCGGCCACTTTTCCATAGATCGGCATCAATAATTGAGTCTCCTCATCAAACAATCTCTCCCATAATAGGTCCTACAGAAACTATGGCCGATCTTAGTCAAGACGATAAACTGATTAGTTCTGGCTCTATCGCTCGCGGTATTTCAATTGGTACCAACCAGGATATGGTCTTGAATTCTGCCCTAAATCTTCAACTCTCTGGAAAACTGTCTGAAGAATGGGAAATCTTGGCGGCGATTTCGGATAGAAATATTCCAATTCAACCAGAAGGCAATACACAATACTTGTCTAACATCAATAATATATTTATTACATTAAATTATAAAAACATATTTCAACTTGGAGCTGGAGACGTCAGTTTTCAAAATAGGGAGTCCTCTTTCCTTTCAGTGGAACGTAGTGCCTTGGGATTAAAGGCATCGGTTGATTATGCTGCACAAAAGTTCTCAAACCACAATGTTTTAGGTGGAGGTGTCTCTAAAGGTAAATTCGTCCGACAAACAATATCCGTGCAGACGGGTGTTCAAGGCCCATATAAACTTTATGGAGCTGATCAGGAGGTTGCCATTGCCATTGTGGCTGGTTCTGAACGTGTTTATGTGGATGGCGTACTGATGGTTCGAGGTCAGGAAAATGACTATGTGATTGACTACAATACAGCTGAGTTGACATTTACGCCGTCTATGTTGATGGCGGCCGAAAAACGCGTTATTGTGGAATTTGAGTATTCAGACCGGCATTTTACAAGATATGCTTTGTTCTCACAAAATGAATTCTATATGGGGCGGACTCGTGCGTTAAAGCTGAAAGTCGATTTTTTTCAAGAACAAGACTTGAAAAATCAATCTATTCAACCCGAATTGAATAATGAGCAAAAGTTGTTTTTGTCGCAATTGGGTGACCCATTGGCAAATGTGTATTATCCTTGTGCGGATTCTGCCGAATTTTCGTCCGATCGAATACTGTATAGGAAAAAAGATACATTGGTGGATGGCATCGTATACCCTTCTGTGTATGAATATTCTGTGGATCCATCGGAACAATTGTATAAGCTAAACTTTTCCTATGTGGGACCTCATGCTGGGAATTATCGCTTGCTGGCCACTAATGCGAATGGAAGAACTTTCGAATGGGTTGCTCCTGAAGATGGCGTGCCCCAAGGAGACTATGCCCCGGTTGTTCAGCTGACGACACCTCAACTCGTACAAATGGCGACGATTGCTGCATCGTATTCGTTTAAGAAGGATTCTTACGTTAATACTGAGTTGGCTATTTCCAATTTTGATAAAAATACTTTTTCCAAAGAAAATGATAAAGATAATGTTGGCTTTGCCTATTCTTTGAAGGCACGCTATGATCAGCCTCTTAAACGAAAGGGAGTGGATACTGTTGTATGGCATATGATTTCCGATATTCGATGGCAGTTCGTACATCGGAATTTTCACGCGGTGGAAAGTTTTCGCGAGGTTGAGTTTGCCCGAAACTATAACCTTGATGCAGATTTTAATTCGACCTATTCCGAACAGATGTTGCAGACTTCCGTCTTGTTTACGGATGGACGAAAAAGTGTGAATCGATATTCTTTAGATTGGTTCTCCAGATTGGGGAATCTGTTCGCTCTCAGAAATGAGTTGCTTGTACAGGATGATTGGAAACACGGTTCGCTCTACTCCCGATCATCCGTGGTGAATACGGAAGACAGCTGCCGCAAAAGTCTGTTTTTTGCTTCGGAAGATAGATTGTCAGGACGTTGGGGCTGGCTGGAAGTCGGTGTGATGGATAAGGTAGAGTATAATCTTTTTAAAGATAGACAGTTTGATACGTTATGCCTGAATAGTTATGCCTTTAATGAAGCCGTGGCATATATGAGGAATAGCGATTCTTCAAAATTAAAATTTAATCTTTCTTATAAAAACAGATTAGATTGGACTCCGATGGAAAATGCGCTGAAACAACATTTGCGCAGTCATGAAGTGAATCTTTCGTTCTCTTTTGACCAGATAAAAAATCAACATTTTGGAATGAAGGCGACCTATAGAAATCAGCAATTGATGGATCCAATGTCGTCAGGACGACGTGAGAACTATTTTGTGGGAAATTTGGATTATCTGGGACGATTTTTCAAGAATGCCATTGTCCTGAGTACGTATTATGAATTGGGAAGCGGTATGGAATTGCAGAAAACATTCACCTTTATCAAAGTTCCGCCCGGTCAGGGAACCCATGTGTGGATTGATTATAATGAGAATGGGGTGGAGGAAATTGGAGAATTTGAGGTGGCCGCATTCCAGGATGAAGCAGACTATGTCAAGGTATGGCTTGCGGGAACGGAGTATGTGAATACATATAATACTCTATTTACGCAAAGTCTTCAGGTTAGGCCGGCTGCAGTATGGAAGAATTGTTCCGGAATTCGGAAGTTCCTGTCTCGTTTTACGGATGTGCTGATGATTCGGTCTCAGTTGAAGGATGCTGTCTTAAATGCCAATCCCTTTTACGGTAATGCGAATGATACTAATGTAATTAGTCGAAAATTTTCGCTAAATAACACATTTTCATTTAATAACAATGCTTCAAAATTTGCGTTTGATGTTATTGTGGGAAAGAATCAGAATAAAGAACTTTTGTATTACGGAAGCGAAATCAGTAAATTAGACATACAACAAGTTGTCTTGAAGGTGAACCCACATCAGGCAATTTCCTTTCAATTAGGCTATTTGCATAGAATTACGCGCAATGAATCAATGTTTTTGACAGACAGGTGCTATGATATTGAACAACATACAGCCTCGTCTAAAGTGAAGTTGCATTTCGATAATAAATACTTTGCAGTGTTTTCCTATGATTTTTCAAATAAGTCAAATCATCAGGATGGGGATAAATTGAATATGCACGATCTGTCAGTCAGTTTTGACTATAAACTTCCCAAACGCGGGGTGCTTAATACAAAAATCCAATATGTTCTCATGGATGGTGACATTTATTCACGAGGTGCGGCGTCGTATGCGATGCTCGAAGGATTGAGTGTCGGTCAAAATGTATTGTGGAGCTGCTCATATCAACTTGCCATCAATGAATATATGCAACTGGCTGTTCAGTATGACGGAAGAAAATCTCAAAACCATAAATCTGTTCATACAGGTGGCCTGACGATTAAGGCCCAATTTTAGTATTTTGTGGAATTTGATTCCCCCTTGTTTATGGAGGATTTTATCTGTCTTGTGATGAGTCGTTTGGAGATTGTGTGAATGAAGTTGATAATTTTTTGTAGGGAAAGGTAGTTTCTAAAAGAAATAATCGTATTTTTGGCGCTTGAAAAAAAATAATGTTCATTACAATGTGTAACTTATTTCAAAAATGCAGGTATAAGAAGGGTTATTAGAAATGATAAGATTGATGAAGATATGAGTTAATGCGTTGGATGACATGTAGTTGTCTAATAACAATAACGATTTATGACGAAGGAAGTTTATACGAAGCGAATAACGATTATTTTAGTGTTAGTGCTAATGCTAAGTGGTTTCGTGCGTGCGCAAGATGACGCGCAGTTCACGCTATTCCCATGGGCAACTTCCTATTATAATGCTGGTGGCATCGGAGAACAAAGCAATACGTTATGCTTTACGGCCATCTATAACAATAAGTATTTGGGGTGGAATGACGTATATGTTGATGAAAATGGTATTGAACAAAAAGATAAGACTGCCCCGCAAGATTTTCTGTTCAACATAGAATCCTACATTAAGAAAATAAAAGGCTCTATAGGCTTGTCTTTGGTGAATGATATTGTTGGTTACTACAATAATGTAGGCATCAAATTGGGTTATTCATATAAACTACGCATTGGTGGAGGACATTTGGGTATTGGCCTTCAAGCTTCTTTGTATAATCAAAACGTAAAAGATGAAGCCCATTGGCATCCTATACAGAGCGGAGACCCTGTGATTCAGGGATTGTCAGAATCTTCTGTGATGGATCTTGATTTTAACTTGGGCTTGATGTATAAATGTGACCAGTGGTTCGCAGGTGTTAGCGTGACGCAGTTGGTGAGTGCCTTTGATAAGAAGCATGCGTTGAGACTGTCTGGTGACAAAGACGCTTTCCAAAGAAATCC
Source organism: Bacteroidales bacterium (assembly GCA_045600525.1). Lineage (GTDB taxonomy): Bacteria > Bacteroidota > Bacteroidia > Bacteroidales > WCHB1-69 > F23-D06. The sequence continues at coordinate 18,811 of JAZRYC010000022.1, read as the reverse complement.
GCAGATGTATTTCCATGGCGGTTACGATTGGATTATCCCCGCTAATCCCAATTGGGAGCTCCTGCCTCAGGCAATGGTTAAGACTGATTTCAAAACATATCAGATTGACTTGATGGCGTTGGTTCGCTATAATGGAGTGTTTTGGGGCGGTTTGGGCTATAGAGTGAATGATGATGTGTCTCTGGTTTTTGGCGCACGCCCATTCCATAATTCGTCTAACGTCTTTTTGAAGGGTTTGGAAGCAGGCCTTTCTTATGGCATAACAGCCAATAATCTTGGATATAGAGTAAATCGAAGCTTTGGTGATATTGAGGTTATGGTTCGTTATTGTTTCGATTTTTACAAGCCGGAGGTGTTCTCAGGCTATGGTTCAACCCGTAGTATCTACAAAAATCAATATTAGAAAATAATTTTTGATTTCTCACGTTGGTAATAATATAAAATCTATAAAAATGAAAAGGGTAATTTTTCTGTTAGCAGTGACCATGTTCGTTTTCGTGTCCTGCAAAAATGGTGGCGACGGCCAATTAGTCGGTGTCAGTGATCGTCCCGATTTCCCAGATTTGGAACCGTATGGTATGGTATATGTGCCAACGGGTCATTATGTGATGGGTGGTGGTGATCAGGATGTGCCGTTTGCTTTGACTCAACAGTCTAAGAATGTTACAGTTGCTGCCTTCTGGATGGATGAAACTGAGATTACGAACAATGAATATCGTCAGTTCGTATATTGGGTTCGCGATTCCCTTGCCCACGTTATGCTGGGGGATGCTGAAATCACCGATGCTGAAAAATACGGTCATTACCGTAAGTATGAAAAAGGTGAGAACGAAGGTGAAATCATGGAACCTAAGTTGATTAACTGGAAAGAGGAAATTCCTTGGGATTCTGATAATGAAGAAGTACAGGCTGCATTAAGTCCGCTGTATAATAAAGTAAACACCCGTTTTTATCATTATCGCCCCAACACTACGAATATCTCCATGTATAATTACGAGTATTGGTGGTATGATTATAGAAATTATCATGATCCTAAGAATCCGGATAACTTTGGTGCTTCTGCCAAGGAGTTTGACAAAGAAGGTAATGACTATGGTGGTCTTTATGCCAATCGTCCGAGCAGTATGGGTAATGGTTATCAACGTTTTATCAAGCACGAAATCGTTAATATCTATCCTGATACTCTTTGCTGGGCTCACGACTTTGTTTATTCTATGAATGAACCTATGTTGTTGAACTATTTCTCCAATCCGCAATTTGATAATTACCCTGTGGTTGGTGTAAGTTGGCAGCAAGCTAAAGCTTTCTCTCATTGGAGAACGCAGCTCAGACTTTCATGGCTTTCTTCTAAGGAATATGCCAATGAGCAGGAATTCCGTCTACCTACTGAAGCAGAGTGGGAATGGGGTGCTCGAGGTGGTAATTCCCTCGTTTCCTATCCGTGGGGTGGCCCTTATACAACCAATAGCAATGGTTGTTTCTTGAGCAACTTCAAGCCGCAAAGAGGTAATTATATAGCTGATGATAATTTTTATCCCAGTATTGTGGCACATTATTATCCTAATGATTGGGGCTTGTTTGATATGAGTGGTAATGTGGCTGAATGGTGTGAAGATGCATTTGATCAGTCCGCTACGAATTTTACCCACGATATGAACCCTGTATATACTTATTATGCAAAGAAAAGCGATTCTCCTGCTAAGAAGAGAAAAGTTATTCGCGGTGGTTCATGGAAAGACGTTAGCTATTATACTACGGTTTATGCCAGAGCGTATGAATATCAGGATACTTGTAAGGCATATGTTGGATTCCGTAATGTTCAAGCCTATATGGGGCGTCAAAGAGGTGATAACTCCAGTAAGAGTGCCTCCCATGTTTATTAGAATTTTTAGTAATATTCATAAAATCATTAACCTAAATTAAATCAATTAAAAAATGAATGCAATTGAAAGATTAGTTAGAACAAACGGTTACAAGAACTTTATGGCAAAGCTCTATGGTTGGGGTGCTGCTGTTGTTATTTTAGGTGCTTTGTTCAAAATCTTACACTGGCCGGGTGCTAACATCATGCTTATGGTAGGTATGTTTACCGAAACTATTATTTTCTTCTTCTCTGCTTTTGAACCTCTCCATGTTGAATATAACTGGTCTTTGGTTTATCCTGAACTTGCAATTGCTGAAGAACCGGCTGAGCCTACCAAAAGAGAAAAGAAAAAATTGGCTCAAGGTGCAACTCCTACACAACAACTTGATAAGATGTTAGAAGAAGCAAAAATTGGTCCCGAACTTATTGAAAGTCTTGCCAGCGGTATGAGAAACCTTGGTGAAAATGCTAAAAAGTTGGCCGGCGTTTCTGACGCTGCTGTTGCTACGGATGCTTTTGTCGGTAATATGACTAAGGCTGCCGAATCTGTACGTAATCTTTCTCTTAAATATGATAAGGTTGCTGCTTCTCTGGAAACAGATAGCAATGCATCTGTTGCTTATACGGAAAGTTTGAAGAAGGCAACTGCCGCTATCAACCAGATGGCTAATGCCTATGAGCACACTACTACTTACAAGGCAGAAATGGACAAGCTTACCAATAATATTGCCGCTTTGAGCAAGGTTTATGGTAACATGCTTGCCGCTATGGGTGTTAATCCTAACAAATAATAAAGAGTACAATCATCTCAATTCACTAATTTTAAACTAAATTCTTAGAAAATGGGTGCAACAAATTGTCCGGAGACCCCGAGACAGAAAATGATTCAGATGATGTACTTGGTGTACACCGCCATGCTTGCATTGAATGTTTCCGCTGAAATTCTTAATGCTTTTATCGTGGTGGACGATACATTGGCTATCTCTACGCAAAATGCGACTTCTCAAAATAATAGTGATTATAACTGGTTCGAACAGCAGAAGTTAATCCTCGGTGAGGCTAAAATTCACGATGCCTATACGAATGCCAAACAACTCAAGAAGGAAACTAATAATATGATTTCCTATATTGAAGGTCTCCGCAGCGATCTTATTATGTACGTTGATGGTGATACTTTGGCAGAAGTTAAAGATGCAAATGGTAAAAAGGTTAAGGAACCGACAACCGTGGGTACGATGAAGGCTAAGGAAAACTTTGATAAACCGACGGATTTCATGATCAATAAAGGAAAAGCTAAGGAATTAGCTAAGAAACTTAAAGCTTATAAGGCTAGCATTTTGAAATTGGCAAAGGCTCCGGATCGTGAGAAACTTTCCCAAGCTATTGGCTTGGATGTTGATAAGAAGTTTGTCAAAGAAGGGGCTACCGTTTCTTGGGAAGAACATAATTTTGACCATATCATTGCTGCTGCTGCCGTTACTTTGTTGAATAAGGAAATCGGTGAGGTAAGAAACGCCGAAAGCGCTATGCTTACCTATTTGAAGGCTTCTATTAGCGCTGAAGACTTTAAATTCGACCATATTTCTGGTCGTGCTATTCCAAAGTCTCAAATGGTGTTCCAAGGCGACAGCTATGAGGCAGATATTATTGTAGCTGCTTATGATACCAAGCAAACACCTGAGGTATACTATAAAATGGGTGCTGACACCCTTACCGAAGCAGGCATCGGTAGTGCTATAAAGTTGGAAGGCGAAAATGGTATTGTTAAGTTGAAAATTGCTGCAGGTGGTCTTGGAGAACAAAGATATGCTGGTTTGATTAAGATTATGGATCCTAGCGGAAAGCCGAAATGCTATGGCTTCTCTGATAAGTATAGTGTATTGAAGCCTTCTGCAACGATTGCAGCTGACAAGATGAATGTGCTTTATGCTCAGATTGCCAATCCGGTATCTGTTTCTGCTCCTGTTGATCCTGGCAAATTAAGCGTTTCCTTCCCTGGTTGTAGTGTTTCAAGTGCCGGTGGTGGTAAATATAATGTTACTGTTCCGTCTTCATTGATTGGCAAAACGGTCAGTGCAACGGTTAGTGCTAAATTAGGTGATGCGGGTAGTAAGGCTTTAGGTTCAACAACCTTCCGTGTTAAGAAGGTTCCAGATCCTCGTGCCGTTTTGGGTGCTAATATCCGTAGTGGTAAGCGTGCCAAGGCTGAATTGCTGGCAAATCCTGTGATTCGTGCTGCTATGGCTGAGGATTTTGCCTATGATTTGAAATGGAAGGTTAATTCTTTCCGTGTGACGATTGTAAGTAAGGGTATGGAAGAACCTGCTATTGCCTGCCAAGGCGGTGCTTTGTCTGAAGCTGTGAAGTCTAAAATCCAAAAGGCTTCCTCCAATACCGTTATTTATTTTGAAGACATTAAAGTCTCTTCAGAAGCAGGTACTCGTACTTTGGATGGCTTCTCCGTACGTATAAGATAATTCTTAAATACAATATTTATTATGAAAAAGTTTGCATTATTATTATTAGGTCTTGTTGCGTTTGTTTGCGCTTTTGCTCAAGAAGAGGAAGACGGCAGCACTATGCAACAACCACTTCGTGCCCCTGTGGAGTTTGCATGGGAACAGGTTGATGTAGGAGACTTTTCTGACCCGGTGGCCTATCCTCCTATTCGCCAGGCCGATGTGATGTATTATTACACGATTTGGAGAACGATTGACTTGCGCGAGAAAGTCAATCACCCACTTTATTTCCCGACCGAAGTTCGTGGCACGTGGAGAAGTTTGGCACAAGTTATCTTTGATGCCGTGGATATGGATAATCCTGAAAAAACTGAAGGCGTACTTCCTGTCTATTCAGATGACATGTGTACGACCCCGTATTCACGTGATGAAATCAAAGGCAATTTGGCTATGACATACCCTATTCCTGATTATGATGAGGAAACTGGCGAGGAAATCGGAACCAAGGATATGGTTATCCAATTTGAATCTAAAGAGATTACCTCTTATAATATCAAGGAAATTTGGTATTTTGACAAGCAGGCTTCTAAATTCTATGTCCAGATTCTTCAACTTTGTCCGATTATCGAATATGAACGTCCTAATATGTCTATGAGTATTGAGGATGAACCTGAAGAAGACGAAGAAGACGTGAAGGGTGCTTTGACGAAGAAAATGTTCGGCTATATTTACTATAACGAATTGAGACCTTTCCTCGCCAAACAAGAAGTGTATAATGTGAAGAACAATGCTCAACGTCTTTCCTTTGATGCATTGTTGACTTGGAAGAGAGATTTTGCAAGTTTGATTTATAAGGAAGCTAATGTGTATGATCGTGAGATTCAGGAATACATTGCCAATTCTCGTGACCAACGCATTGAATCTGAAAAGATCACGGATAGACTTCGTACTTTTGAAAGTGATCTTTGGGAATTTTAAGATTTAGACTTTTTCATAATAAAAAATATAAAAGGTGCCATTCGGCACCTTTTTTTATTTTCCGCGCTATGGATTTTATTTTCCTGAAGGTGGAGTTTAATGGGAATTTTGTGTATGTTTGCGAAAAATTCAATATTATGATAGTAATCACTGGAGCTGCTGGATTTATTGGCAGTTGTATGGCTGCGAAATTGAATGAAATGGGGCGGAATGATCTCATATTGGTGGATGATTTTTCTAAAGATGTCAAGAGGCGTAATTGGGAAGGAAAAACCTATATTGACAAAATCCATAGGAATCAGTTTTTTGAGTGGGCAGAACAGAATGCTGAGAAAATTGATTTCATTATTCATCTGGGTGCTCGAACGGATACCACGGAGTTTGACTACTCTGTTTTTGAGGAATTAAACGTCTATTATACGCAGCGGATGTGGCGATTTGCCTCGCAATATGGGATCCCACTGATTTATGCTTCATCGGCAGCAACTTATGGCGCTGGAGAATTCGGCTACTTGGATGACGAAAAGTTGGCGTATCGCCTGCAGCCCTTGAATCCTTATGGTAAATCTAAAAATGAAATAGATAAGTGGGTGCTGAAACAGTCTGCTTTAGCACCTCCCTATTGGTATGCCTTTAAGTTTTTCAATGTCTATGGCCCGAATGAATATCATAAGGGACGTATGGCTTCGGTTATTCTTCATTCCTATCATCAAATTGTTGAAACCGGTCATGTCAGGCTTTTTAGGTCGCATAGGCCTGAATATGCCGATGGTGAACAACTGAGGGACTTTGTCTATGTGAAAGATTTGGTTCGAGTTATTTATTGGTTTATGGTTCATCATCCCCAAAGTGGGATATATAACCTTGGAACTGGTCTTGCCCGTTCGTTTAAGGACCTTGCCCTTTCCACTTTTTACGCGATGAAGCAGGAGCCAAATATTGAATATATTGATATCCCGTTGGATATTCGTGATAAATATCAGTATTACACAGAGGCTGATATGAAGAAAATAAGAGCCGTTGGCTATCGCCGTTCATTTTATTCTCTGGAAAATGGTGTGAAATCCTATGTGACACGCTATCTTCTTAAAGATAAGGTGTATTGATGTTGTCAAAAAAAATGTGCGTTTTCTGACATAATTTGTGGCCGAACTCATTAAAATTTTTATATCTTTGTTTTCCATTAGAAAAATGAAGGTTTTTGTGCTTCGATAGATGTAAGTTCATAATTTGAAACTCATTTGCCAATGAAAAATTTTACCGACAAGGAAATTCAAAGTACACTGAAAACTGTATTTGGTTTTGATAAGTTCAAGGGTGATCAATTGAAGATCGTCAAGGCCTTGTTGAAAGGTAAGGATTGCTTCGTGATCATGCCGACAGGTGGAGGAAAGTCAATGTGCTATCAGCTGCCGGCTCTTATGAAGGAAGGTACAGCCATTGTGATTTCGCCCTTGATAGCCTTGATGAAGAATCAGGTGGATGCCATTCGTGGTTTTGGCGCCGAAAGCGGTACTGCTCATTTCCTTAACTCATCACTCTCAAAAGTCGAAATCAATGAAGTTCGTCAAGATCTTTTATCTGGAAAAACCAAATTGTTGTATGTTGCTCCAGAATCTTTGACAAAGGAAGAAAACGTCCAATTCTTCCAGGATATTAATATTTCTTTTTATGCCATAGATGAGGCCCATTGTATTTCTGAATGGGGACATGACTTTAGACCTGAGTATCGTCGAATCAGAGCAATTATTGAAAAGATTGGGCAAAAGGTTCCTGTCATTGCTTTAACGGCAACGGCAACCCCGAAGGTCCAGAGCGATATCCAGAAAAATCTTGGAATGGAGAAGGCTGAAGTTTTTATTTCTTCATTTAATCGCCCGAATCTATATTATGAAATTCGTGAAAAGACAAAGGACGTCGATAAGGAAGTTGTTAAGTTTATTAAAAACCATCCGGGGAAATCCGGCATTATCTACTGCCTAAGTCGTAAGAAAGTTGAGGAATTAGCTGCTTTTTTGCAAGTTAATAAGATTCGTGCACTTCCGTATCATGCCGGGTTGGATTCTAAAACCCGTGTGCAGAATCAAGATGACTTTTTGATGGAAAAGGCGGATGTGATCGTAGCCACGATTGCCTTTGGTATGGGGATTGACAAACCCGATATTCGGTACGTTATTCATTATGATATGCCTAAAAGTTTGGAAGGCTATTATCAGGAGACGGGTAGGGCCGGCCGTGATGATGGAGAAGGAATATGTATCGCATTCTACGATTATAAGGATTTGCATAAGTTGGAGAAATTCTCCACCAAGAAGGCTGTCGCCGAGCAGGAAATTGTCAAGGAATTACTTGCTGAAACGGCCTCTTATGCGGAATCTACAAGTTGTCGCCGAAGACATTTGCTGCATTATTTTGGCGAGAATTATGAGGATGAGAACTGCCATAACTGCGATAATTGCAATCATCCCAAACCTAAGATGAATGCTTCAGAACAGATATTGCTTGTCCTGGAGGTTGTTCAGACAGTAAAACAGCAATTTAAGGAAGACCAGATTGTAGATATCATTACTGGTAATAAGACAACTTCGATTGTTAAATTCAAGCATAATAAGCTCAAACAGTTTGGCGAAGGCGAAGAATATGATGCCAAGTTCTGGTCGAATATTGTACGTTTGGCTATTTTTGACAATCTCATTGTAAAAGATGTTGAGAATTATGGCCTGCTGAAAATTACGTCCAAAGGCGAACAGTATATGGTCAATCCGTATTCCATTATGACTATCAAGCCTGATGTGGAGAAGGAAGAGGAGGAAGAAGAAGAAATGGATACGCCTGTTGTCGGTGGTGTTGAAGATGCTTTTGACACGACATTGTTCAGCTTGTTGAAAGATCTGCGTAAAACCATTTCCAAAGAGGAAAATATTCCTCCTTTTGTTATTTTCCAAGATCCCTCATTGGAGGATATGTGTATTCAGTATCCTACAACAATAGAGGAAATGACCCATATCGCGGGTGTTGGCACGGGAAAGGCTCAAAAGTACGGAAGACGTTTTATTGAATTGATTAAGAACTATGTCGAGGAAAACGAAATTGAGCGTCCGCAAGATTTTGTGGTTCGTTCTGTGGTGAAGAAATCGGCAATCAAGGTGTTTATTATTCAAAGTATTGATCGTAAACTCAGCTTTGAGGATATTGCCATAGCGAAAGGCTTGGATATGAATGAGCTGCTTACGGAAATAGAGATGATTGTTGCCTCCGGTACGAAAATTGATATTGGATACTATATAGACGAGGAAATTGAACCCTACCATCAGGAGGATATTTTGGATTATTTCGCGACGGCGGATTCGGATTCTGTGGAAAAAGCCTTGGATGAATTGGGTGATGATGAATATACGATGGAGGAAATTCGCGTGATGCGTATTAAGTATCTTTCCGATGTCGGCAATTAATAATGAATTATTTTGATTTTTTAGACTATATTATTTGTTATGGAAGAAAAGAGAGATTTGAATAATCCGGTGGAGAATGTGGTTCCGGATGAAATGATGCCTGGCTTTACGGCAGTAGAATCCCATGAAAAGGCAGAACGTTCTGCTTCAGAAACTCCGGAAGAATGTTCAAAACCAACGGAAGGAAAAGATGCGGCATTAGAAGAGAAAGTTGCGGCCTGCCCCTCCAAGAAAAGTTGCCCCATTGGCAGATATATTTTTGACGGCATTCTTTTAATCGCCGTAATTGTCCTGTATATTCTTCATTTCTGCGGACATAAGGAAGTTGCCCCAGTTGTGCCAGCAGGAAAGCCGGGTAATGGTGATATTGTATATGTGAATATTGATTCCATTAATGAGAAATATGAGATGGTGAGTCTGTTGATGGATAGTATTGATGCCGAAAAACAGCGCCAGGCAGTGATTTTCCAAAACCGTCAAAAAGCATTAGAAACGAAGGCTTCTAATTTCCAACAGAATTACCAATCCGGCCAATTGACGCAGAAACAGGCAGAATATGCTCAGATTTCCCTGCAACAGGAAAGCGAAAAACTTCAAGGTGACTATGAAAAAGCAGTGGAAGATCTTCAGGTTCGTTATACAGCTGCTTTAGCACAGATTGCTGATTCATTGTCTGCTGCCGCAGCCAGAATCAATGCCAAACATAATGCATCCTATGTGTTTACTTACCAGACGGCAGGTCAGTTGATTTATGCGGATCCGACGAAAGATATTACCCAAGAGGTGTTAGATGAACTGAATAAACCTTTTCACAAAAAGAATAAAAAGAAGAAATAATGTCAGAGGATATTAAAAACCAAGATAATACAAGGCTTTCCAAAAGAAAAAACCTCGTTTTGATCATCGTTGCCGTTATAGCCTTATTGATAACGATAGGCGTATGTGTGGCTGTTCATTTTGTTCACCCTAAGCAGAATTTGAAGGCGGAGGAGGTTAAAGACGATTTGTCCGCCTTGCACGTTTTTCCTGAAATAGACTTTGTAGATTCACTCTATTATAAAAGAACTTTGGTCTCTTACGAGGATGAAAGTCCGAGAGACGTCTATTATTATGAGATGGATAGCTTAGGACAGGCAACCAATAAGAAAGTGCATGAGACACATTATTATCCCGGCAATAAGAAGTATATAGATGGGAATGTTCGCAATGATGCCCGTGACGGTTTATGGTATGCCTACCATGCTAATGGAAATGTTCAAACCATGGCCCACTATAAGAATGGGAAAGAGGATGGACGTTATGTGGTCTATTATGAGAATGGCAATGTCTATTATACCGGTTTCTATAAGAATGGAAAACGTGTAGGCGTTTGGAGTTTCTATGATCAGAATGAAAAACTCGTTAGAACGGAAAATTTTGATGAAAAGAAATAAGTAAAACAATAATTATTAATCATAAAAAACTTAAATTATGGAATTACCTTTTGCAGAAGCGTGGAAAATCAAGATGGTTGAACCCATTAAGAAATCCACACGCGCAGAGCGCGAGAAGTGGCTTGAAGAAGCCCACAACAATATCTTTATGTTGAAATCAGAACAAGTATATATAGATTTATGTACTGATTCAGGTACGGGTGCAATGAGTGACAAGCAATGGAGTGCTATGATGATGGGTGATGAAAGTTATGCTGGAGCCCGTTCTTTCTTCCATTTCAAAGATGCCGTGACTGAAATCACAGGTTTCCCATATGTCATACCAACACACCAGGGACGTGCAGCAGAAAACGTGCTGTTCTCCTATCTCGTGAAACCAGGCATGGTTATCCCGGGTAACGCACATTTCGATACAACGAAGGGCCATATCGAAAGCCGTAAGGCTTTTGCTATTGATGTGACTTGTGACGAAGCACACGACACCCAACTTGAAGTTCCTTTCAAGGGTAATGTTGGTCTTGGAAAATTGGAAAAGGTTTTGAAAGAAAACCAAGGCAATGTTCCTTTTATGGTTCTTACCGTGACGAACAACACTGTTGGTGGACAGCCGGTGAGTATGCAGAATATTCGCGAAACCTGCGAACTCTGCCACAAATATGGCGTTCCTGTAAATATGGATAGCGCCCGTTTCATTGAGAATGCCTATTTTATTAAAACACGAGAAAAAGGCTATGAAAATAAGACAATTGCCGAAATCGCTAAGGAAATGTTCAGTTATGCAGATTCTATGACGATGTCAGCAAAGAAAGACGGCCTTGTCAATATGGGTGGTTTCATTGCAACGCGTAAGGAAGAATGGTACGAGGGTGCCAAGAGATTCTGTATCCCATTTGAAGGTTTCTTGACCTATGGCGGTATGAACGGACGTGATATGGATGCATTGGCTGTTGGACTTCGTGAAAATTTGGAGTTCGATATGATTGAGACCCGCGTAAAACAAGTTGAATACCTTGCCAAGAAATTGGATGAATATGGTATTCCTTATCAGCGTCCTGCCGGTGGTCATGCTATCTTCGTAGATGCTGACAAGGTCCTCACCAATATTCCGAAGGAAGAATTTCCAGCACAGACTCTTACTTGCGAACTTTATCTGGAAGCAGGTATTCGTGCTTGCGAAATCGGTTACGTGCTCGCTGATCGTGATCCTGTAACTCGTGAGAATCGTTTTGGCGGTTTGGATTTCGTACGTCTATGTATTCCTCGTCGTGTTTACACAAACAACCACATGGATGTTATTGCTGCTGCGCTCAAAAATGTATATGATCGCCGCGACAGTATTAAACGTGGTCTTGAGATTACGTGGGAGGCTGAATTGATGCGTCATTTCACTTGCCAATTTAAGAGACTTAAATAGTTCGTTATTTTGATAGTTTGTGATTAGCCTTTATGTCGCTTATGTCTTCATGAGCAACATAAAGGCTAATCGCCGATTATCTCTTTAGTGTTTTAGAGTATGTTGATCGTAGGAGATGTCTTGGTTTCGGATGAACTGATTGACAAATGCTTTTGCTGCGATTTGTCAAAATGTCATGGTTCCTGCTGTATTGAAGGTGATGCGGGAGCTCCGGTTGCCCCAGATGAGATAGCAGATTTGTCGGAATACTATCCGACGTTTAAGAAGTATATGACCGAGGAAGGCATTGAAACGATAGAAATGCTTGGAGAGGCATTCTCCTACAATGGAGCTGGTGAATTTGAGACCCCTTTGGTACCTTCAAATAAGGCTTGTGCATTTCTTTATTACGAGAATGATGTGGCCATGTGTGCCATAGAAAAGTCGTTTCTAAACGGAGAAATTCCATTTAGAAAGCCTGTATCATGTTATCTGTATCCTATCAGGGCTAGTCTGGTGGGCAAATACACGGCCTTGAATTTTCATCATTGGGATATTTGTAAGAGCGCCTGTGAAAATGGATGCTGCCTGCAGTTGCCCGCCTATCTTTTTTTAAAAGAACCTCTTATTAGAAAATTTGGATCTTCATGGTTTGACGAACTTTGTGCTGCTGTCAAACAACGAGAAGAAGCTGAATAATGTAATTGTTGGATATATGAAAAGATTACTTGCCATAATAGTGATATTATTGCCTCTGCTTTTGGTCGCCCAAAACGAATATGAATTGACCGCCTATCGAAATGTCGTCCCCAATGGATATAATTTCTGGCTGAGTATCCCGAATACCTATCAGGATCATAAGTCGGAAATGCCCGTAATCGTCTTCCTACATGGACACAGTCTCTGTGGAAGTGATCTTTATAGGGTTAGACGGTATGGGTGTTTGGATGCGTTGTCAATGGGACGGAAAATCAATGCGATGGTGATCGCTCCTCAAAATCCTGGTGGACCATGGAAACCAGAGAAGATCAATAATGTGTTGGATTGGGTGCAATCGCATTTTGAGATGGATACCAACCGTATTTACGTGATAGGTATGAGCCTTGGCGGCTACGGCACATTTGAATATGTCGGGACTTATCCAGATCGTTTTGCAGCTGCCATGGCTTTATGTGGAGGTAGTAATTTGAAGAATCATTGTGGATTGAACAAGCTTCCGCTATGGATTATTCATGGTACGGCGGATCGCGATGTGCCTGTTTCTTGTTCTCAACATATCGTTGACGAAATGAAGGCGTGTGGCGATACCCCATACCTTCGTTTTGATAAGTTTAAGGGTATTAATCACAGTCAGTTGGCGAAGATGTTCTATTTGAATGAGACGTATGAATGGCTGCTGAGTCACTCCAAGGCTGATTCTGTGCGCAAAGTGAATAAAGATATAGTGATTACGGAATCTTCTTTGGATCAAGCATATCAGAATATAAATAGAGGCGCAAATAAAATCATTGTGGTGGATGCTGCCAAACCGGAGAAAGTTTCAGTGGACTCAGTAGGGACAAGGGTTGCTTCTTCGAAAGCAGACTCATCCTCTCCAGTATGCCATATTGTGAAACAAGGCGACACCCTTTATGCCATAGCACGGAAATATCACACTACCGTGGAAAAACTTTGCAAATTAAATCACATAAAGGAAACCGATATCTTAAGTCTTGGGCAAAAGATAAAGGTTCAATAGCTATCTGATAAGTGTTACGCTACCACATTCGGTGTGTCTTTTACCATTGGGCAGGATGTAACTAATACGATATACATAAACACCTGCTGGAGCTAAAGGACCATGGTTATTTTGTTCTCCATTCCACCCTTCGTATGGATTAGTCGTATGAAATGCCGTCTGCCCGAATCTGGAAATGATGGTGAAAGAGTATCCTTCATACGATACATAGGAGTTGAAAGGCATGAAAATGTCATTCAAACCATCCCCATTGGGCGTGAACGAATTGGCGATATAGGTACTGGGTGATTGCTCCAATGTGATTTGGTTGGAGACACTTTCATCTTCAAATCCGTAATCATTTAGATTTTCTTTAGCGGTAACGTGGTAGGTGAATTTTGAACCTGTTTCAAAAAGTGTGGATACGTCATCATAATAGTCGTTGCTGGGGGCTGGGAATATAGGATCTTCAAATTCAAGGAATGCGCTATCTGCTTCGGACATGCGAGAAATAGTGTAATGATGTACATCTCCATTCCATGTCTCGTAGTTGCCCCAGTGGAGAATGTTTTCGTGTGCAGTCGTGGGCTCGCCAGTTAGAAGGATGTTATGTGAAATGTTAGATAGTGCGGTGGGATAATCGCAGGTATTGATAATGTATGTCTGATAATAATATATTTCATTATTGAAATCGGCCGTGCTGTCGATGAATTCGTAATCACTGTGGCCATGGTGGTTGAGTGTGGCGATGGGGAAAAATGCTGCACCGTCGGAACTACGCTGCAGGGTGATGGTGGAGAATGGAAGTGTGTCGCCACTGGTATGTACGAGGACTCGAAGATAGTCATTGTCTATTACAGAAACGGAACGGATGTAGGTGAAATCGGTTGATTCGTCCGCTGTGATGTTGAAATCTTTGCGGTTACTGCTGGCCGTGATTGTATGTCCGTTGTTGACGACTTGTATGAAAACACGATAATCTTGGTTGAGGTTAAGATTAGTGAGTGTGTAGGAATTATTAGTAGTGGAGTCAATGCATTGGTAGCTTATCCCATGATCTTCGCTGAGGAATATCCTATAGTGCAAAATGCCATTTTTAAGATTGACATAGGTGCTCCATTGGATGTTGGCTGTCTTCTGGCAGGCATCCAAACTATTTACATACACATTCATGTTGCTTTGTCCGTTAGTTTTGATGGAACTATTAACGCAGGAATCAAGAACGGCAATGCTGTATTCTCTGGTGTCAAAGGAAGGATCAATAGAATGGTCTGTCCAAAAGGTGGCATTGAATATGGTGTCTTCGGGTAACCATAGGCCATCTCGTTTGTAGTAAATGGGATATCCGTACATATATGGCTCGGGCGCATGAAAACCGAGAACCAATTGATTGTCTTCCGTAACTGATACGCTGTCTAAAAAGGGTAAAGTGGGTTGTTGATGATCAACAACGAACACGCGTTCTATGTTAGAACGGAAACTACATGGGTTTTCATTGGGATCATAGGAGTTTCGGATGCCGATCTGATAAGAAATATAGTTGTTGCAAACATCAGAGGTGTCTGTGTAGGAAAGGGGCGAGGCGTTAATGGAGATGTTGGCTATGGGGATAGGATCAAAGTCTGCTTCAAATTCACGCTTTTTGTAAATGTAATAGAATTGGTCCCAAGTCGGATTGATTTGTGTAGAAGGAGCTTCCCATGTCAAGGTCGTCATGGAACTATCGGCGCTGGTAATAGCAGTAAGCAACAAGGATTGCATGACGTTTGATTCGCACTGCTCCCCGGTATTAGGATCAGTAGCAATGATTTTGCAGGAGAAAGTGGTGACGGACGGCAAGTTATTGAGGGGGACTCTAGTGGTGGAAATATAGGTTCCATCTTCGTAAGGGGAAAAGGTGGAAACCTCTATATTATTAACATATAGGGTGTAACTTTCATGATTGGCATCTGCGGAATTCTCCCATGTGATTTCCAAGTATTGATTATTAGTTACGGGCTTGACGCATTGGATCGTTGGCGGAATCAGGCATTTCCCCGTCAGTATAAATAAGAGATTGATAATAATAAATAGAAATTTTCTCATATACGAAATCATAGTAATTTACCCAACGATGATTTGGGTGAATTTATTGTTCTCCAATTGTTTTTCTGCAAGGGTTTTTAACCTCTCGGCATCAATAAGTCTCACATGGTGAAGCATGGTGTGAAATTCTTCTTCGTTGAGTCCAAAATGATTCCAGAAAACGTATTTCTTTAAATAGGCCACAGAGTTGTCTATGTCGCGAAGCATATCCCCTATAATATAGTTTTGAACGGTCGTTAGTTCGTCCATATCAATCGGCTCTTCCTGTAGCCGTTGCATTTCTTCAAAGCAAGCTTTGACGGCCAAGTCGGTTTGTTCTCTGTTTACGTCGCTGTTGATGATGAAGAGAGATTGTTTTCCAAAATATACCGAACCGGCTGATACTCCGTAGGTGTATCCGTTCCGCTCGCGAAGATTTTGCATAAGTCGTGAACCGAAATATCCCCCTAAGATGGTGGAGAGAATGGAAAAGTCTCTGCGTTCGGCGTCGTTGTATCCTAAGGAGGGGGCGCATAGGGTGATGGATGATTGTACGGAGTCGGGCATGGCTTCGTGGATAATCGGATTCTTTTCATCGGGCATCTTTATCAGTGGAATCGGCGTGGAAGCATGTCCATTGGGGATACTTGAAAAAAGATCTTCTATGCATTGTTTTATATCGGCATCCAGATTTCCGGTAGCAAAAAGACGAATATTTTCGGCACAGAAGGTGCTTTGGTGGAAGTCCAACATCTGATCAATATTGACAGCCAATATGTTCTCTCGATTGGAACATTGTCCGGCGGTATGAGCATCGCCAAACATGGCATGAAGCATCCATTGCGTGGCTCGAAAATCCGTTTTTTTTGTGTTGTATTCTAGGTCTTTTATTTTCAAATTCTTATATATCGTCAGATTTTCCTCTCGGTATTGAGGATGTAATAGGAAGTTGAAAATAATGGGTAGTATTTTAGGAATATTGTTTTTTGGAATGGATATGGAGATGGTGATTTTGTCTAAAGTCTCGGAGATGGTGTAATGTGTCCCATAGAAATCAAAGAGATCGGCTATCTCGTTGGCGGAGTGAGCAGCGCTGCTTTCCTTTAGGAGTGCATAAGTGTATAGGGCGGAATGCTTTACCTGTTCATAAAGAATACCTGTCTGAATGTGTATGATGAAGTGGATGAGGTCTAATTGGAAGTTGGGGAAATAAAAAACGGGTACCCCATTGGCGAGTGTCTGTTTTTCGGGAAGAAGCAATTGAATGTCATCAATGGAGTGCGTTTGTGGAGCTTTGGTTCTGTCTATATGGTGCATATTGTTTTGTTATTTTATGAGAACAACCTGTCCTTTTGTTGTCTTGGTGGCTCCGTCCATGGTATATCGAATGGTATAGACATAGACATCTTGCGGAAGAACATCCCCCAATCCGAATCGTTTCCCATCCCATCCAATATCAATGTTTTTGGAATTGAAAACGCAGTCGCCGGCACGATTATAGATGTTCATCTCAAAGTTGGTGACGTTGGACGTGGTGGAAACTTTAAAAAGGTCGTTTTTACTATCATTATTCGGCGTGAAAGCGTTTGGAATGAATAGTGGAATCTCTTCATCGGGAATGTCAAAAGGTTCGATCTTGACAACTTCGTCATTTGTAGTGGCGTTATTGGCCGGAACATCAAGGGTGATGGGAATGGCGTTTTCTGATAGCGTAGGACGATTGAGTCTTGTTGGGGTGGCAATGGGCTGCGGAACAGGAAATGACGTATTGTCAGATTTAGTTGATTTGGACGTGTTGGTCAATTCAGGTGTCTTTTCTACAGGCTCTTTGGAAAACGCGGCAGCATGCGAGTGTTCGGAAGCTTTGGGGTTGACTTCTTGGGGAAAGTTTGTCTGTTGATTTTCTGCTTTGGACAGATTGGTTTCAAGGGTGATGGTGGCAGGTTCGATAATATGCTCATTGTTCGTTCTTTTGACCAGTTGCGGGTTGCCGCTTTGTATTCCTTTGCCCAATAGCATGAAGCATCCTGTGGCAAAAAATGAGACAATGGCAATGGAAATCAATCCATAACCTGCCGCACGTGTTACTTGACGCTTGCGATTATAGCGAATCAGTCGCCGATCTTTGGAAATGGATGTCCATCCCGCTTCATCAACCTTAATGGTGTATTGCTGGAATTTGTCTTTCAAGTCTATCATAATGAATGTTCTCTGCTTTTCGAATATTGATTGATTTTTTTCTGTAAGGTCGTCTTGGCTCTGAAAACCAAGGTCCTTACGTTGGTGTTGCTTTCTCCCATAATCTGGGCGATTTCTGCTTGATCCATTCCTTCAATGAAAAAAAGGTTGAAGGCGGTCCTGTTTTTAACGGGGAGTTCGTTGATGAATCCAACCAACGTATCCATGGATATTCCTTCTTGTTGAAAAAGTTCTTGTGGATCTTCCGAAATGTTGGGTTCTTCGGCAAGTTCGTCAAAGGATTCCATCGGGAATCTTACTTTTTTTCTGTAGTGGTCAATGAGTTTGTTGATGGTGATTCGGCGTAGCCAGGCACCTAAGGAGGTTATTTTTGTGAAGCTTTTGAAGTTGATGAGGATGAAGATGAAAATGTCGTGGAAGAGGTCTTCCATTTCTTCCTGATTGCCGGCATAGCGCATACAGATTCCTTTGATCAGGGGACCATATTGCAGGTACAACTGCTTTTGACAGGTGGAATCACCGGCCCTACATCCTTCAATCAATTCTTTTTCTTCTTCTGTCATACAGTAATGATCACTATTACTTGACGAAATATGTTTTCTTATGTTGCAGAGAATTTGTTTTTTTTGTTCTTTTGCGCTCTGTTATCTGTACTATGAATCGACTGCAAAAATCGTATTTTTTACAACATGATGTCCTATTCATTGCAAAGGATTTGTTGGGGAAATATTTGTTTACAAAGAAAAACGGCCAGCTTGCTGGAGGAATTATATCGGAAGTGGAGGCATATAAAGGAGTTGAAGACAAGGCTTCCCATGCTTATGGAGGCCGTCGAACCCTCCGAAATGAGATGATGTACCATGAGGGCGGTGTGGCGTATGTCTATTTGTGTTATGGCATCCATTCTCTTTTAAATTTTGTGACCAATGAGGAGGGAACTCCTGATGCGGTATTGATTCGAGGTATTATTCCCACTCATGGAGAGGAACTGATGCTACTGCGATCGGGCAGGCCGCGAATGACGCCGGACGTTGGTTCGGGGCCGGGTCGCGTGAGCAAGCTCCTCGGACTTACGTTGGCGGATAATGGTTGCTCTTTGACTGAAGATCAGGTTTGGATAGAAGATAGAGGGTTGGTCGTGGCAGAGAATGAGATTCTAATCACGCCGCGTATCGGAGTTGATTATGCTGGTGAGGATGCACTGTTACCATATCGTTATGTATATCAACCTAAATGATGAAAATAAAAACGG